>RFIQ01000240.1 GCA_003695565.1 Planctomycetota bacterium
AGGAAACACCGAAGAGGTTTCCGAGCAATTGAAGAAGGACATCCAAGAGCGGCTCGAGCGAGCTGGGGTCGAGGTCATCGAGGCCCGCATTAGCCATCTGGCTTACGCCTCGGAAATCGCGGCTGCCATGTTGCAACGCCAACAAGCTCAGGCCGTCGTTGCAGCACGGACCAAGATCGTCGAAGGGGCCGTTGGGATGGTCGAGATGGCGCTGGAGAAACTGGCGACCGATCACATCATCGAGTTGGACGATGAGCGCCGCGCCAACATGGTCTCCAACCTGCTCGTGGTGTTGTGTAGCGATCGGCACACCCAGCCTGTAGTCAACACGGGCACGCTGTATTGATTTCCCACCGGTCTTTGGAGGTTTGCTAGAGCCGATGTCGCGCCGCAGTTCCTTTCTAGTGCGACTGGATCCCCAAGTCCTGGCGGCTATGCGACGCTGGGCCGACGATGAGCTGCGCAGCGTTAACGGCCAGATCGAATATGTGCTGCGGGAAGCCTTGAAACGGGCCGGCAGATTAAAGGACCGCACGGATGACGACTCGGCCAACGGCGCGAACGACGATAGCGATTTGGACGGAGGAGCCGATGAAGAAGTCGGTGGTCAATCCGACGATTGACCGCCGATCTACCATGTTCGACGGCCTCGGCACTGCGGTTCATCCGGCAGTCCCTGCCGGAATCGTCCTGTCGGTTTTGCCGATTGAGCCGCTTTTTGTGCCGTCTGATTTTGTTGACACCTTGTAATCGTGGAAAGCCTTGCCTTCGGGCGTGGGAAACGTTCAAATCCGGGTACATCCAGGCCCAAGGCTTTTGCGCGAGAGGGGCTTCTGAATTTCTGATTAACGTATGCAATATCCGGGCTAGTACCGCAGCGCACTTCTCGAACCGTTTCATCAGGAGCGAATCCTGGGAAACAAAGCCAAACAAAGCTCTCCTGAATTCTGGCGGGCACCAGTCGAGGTGCTGGTATTGGCGTTCATCGGTGTTCATCAGCGGTGCCAGAGAACTCGGAAACACCAACCGCTAATCCACGCGAATAAACGCTAATCCCGGAGCCGGCTTCAAACGGTCACGAGCGTGAATGGTTGGATTGACCGAGGCCACGCGGCGGACATCGATTTGCAGGACGACTGCGCCGTACCCGTAGGAGCAATGCCTGTTTCTACAGAACTTGGGAGGAATTGGGAAACAACGTTGCCGATTGGGACGTAGATGACCTAGAATGACTCTGAGTTGGCGGCGTGGACCGTCGCCGCATTTTTTGTCACTGGGCCTACCTCGTCGGCGCTCCACGCGGTGTTGGATGTCTTGGCCGGCGTTTTCCCTACCTGATACAAGGGTTTTAGAATGCGATTTTTGTTGGGTGCGGCCTTGGGCTGCATGTTGCTTGCTCCTGTCGCGGCACAACAACCGGCTACTCAGACTTTGGTGCCGGCGGGGGCGTCCAATATCACCGATCCGGCCAGTTACGGCTTGGGATATGACATTGGCATGAACATTTCCGGCGGTGGGCTCACCGCGGAAGATATCAATCGGGCTGATTTGTTGGCGGGGATCTTCGATGCGTTGTCCAAGAAGGATCCTGCAGTCGACGGGCAGGCTATCCAGGCTGCCATGGAGCAATTGTTGCAGCGGATCCTGGCTCGCAAGACGGCGGCGGCGAATCAGTTCCTGGCCGAGAACAAGAAGAAGGACGGCGTGCAGGTAACCGACAGTGGTCTGCAATACCAGGTCATCAAACAGGGCAATGGTGCTTCGCCGAACGTCGCGTCCAAAGTGACCGTCCATTACGAGGGGCGGTTGATCAATGGTGAGGTTTTCGACAGTTCGATTCAGCGGGGGGAACCGGCGACGTTTGGGGTTTCGCAGGTTATCCCCGGTTGGACCGAGGCATTGTTGCGCATGAAAGTTGGCGACAAGTGGCGGTTGTTCATTCCGCCAAATCTGGCTTATGGTGAACGAGGTTCGCCCCCGGTGATCGGTCCCAACGAAACGCTGATTTTTGACGTGGAGCTGCTGCAGGTGCAGTAGGTTGACGCAAGTCCGGTGGATGGCTGGACTCGATATCGGTCTTGTTCAAGATCCCGCATGCCGCAGGTGGAATGGCCCGCCTGCGGCATCGCTGTTGGACGACAGCGGCTACAACTGCTTGGCAATTTTGGTACATTGGCGGCATGAACCGAAAACAAACACCCAGCCGTGCGCAGTGTCCGACCTGCGACCTGCACTTCGAGGTCGACCAGAAATCGGCCAATCTGCCTTTCTGCAGCCAGCGTTGCCGGTTGATCGATCTGGGGCGTTGGCTCAACGAGGAAATCGTGTTGCCGGTTGAGGAGGCGGAGGAGGCAGAGCTGGAGGAAGTTTCAGGTGTCGAAACGGGTAAACCGGTTCGATTGCCTCCCGGCTGGCACGACGCATAACAAAGCGAATGCAACCATGGAAGATGCTCCGTTCGAGGATCAGCACGTACCACGGGTTCAGGTGGATTGGGATCGATCGTGCTGGTGGTGGTATCCCTTGTCGCGGGCTGCGCACCCCGCCATGCGCCAGTTGCATTTGGCGTTGGCATTGATTGCCGTATTGATTGGCGGGGTGGGGTTAGATCTGGGCCAGCGTCTGTTTTCCCCTACATGGATCGCACCCGACTGGTCGCGGATCGTCGAACGCGGCCCCACGTTTCATGGTGGTTGGCGGTCACCCCTGTTGGATTGGGGGACGCAGATCTATACCGCAATCGCATCAATGGCGCCGTTCGGATTGCGGGATGTGGCCTTTCTCGCTTTCATTTTGCTATGGCTGGCCCTGTTCTGGGGATTCGCAGGTGGCTTCATCGCCCGCCGGGCAATGTTTGAGTTGGGGCAGCGCACGACGGCGCCGATTCTAGAATCAGTACGAATCCTCTCGCGTCGGTCTCCGAGCATGTTGTGGTTGGTCGGCATGCATGTGGTGGGGATATTTCTATTCTTGGTGCCCGCGATGGTCTTGGGTTGGGTGGGGCGTATGGGGGCGGCTGGAGCCGTGGCCGGCGGCCTGTTGCTGTTGCTCATGTTCCCCGCTGTATTCTGGGTGGGCCGTCTTGTCGTCTCGGCGCTGGTGACCTTCCCCCTGGGCATCTGCGCCTTGGGGGCTGAGGAGCATGCTGATGCTTTCGAGGGTTTTTCCCGTGGCTACGCCTACTTTTTCCAGCGCCCCGTGACAATCGCCCTGATGGCACTCTTCCTGTTGTTCGTTGGCGTTGTGGGCGAGCAATTGTTGTTCGTCGTTATCCACGCGGGGTGGCAATCCCTGCACGATGCCTTCGCATTTGCAGCCGGTGGAACGCCCCAGGCTGCAACCTCGGCCTATCTGACCGCTGGCGGTTGGCTGGCGGTGCATCTGGTCGGCGCCTATTGGCTCAGTTACGCCTGGTCTGCAGCGGCAGCAATTTACTTGGTGTTGCGTAAGGATGTCGACGGGGTGGAGCTGGATGAGCTGTTCAGCCCCATCGATGCGGAGCGGCGGAACCTGCCGGAGATCCCGAGCGGGCCCGGGTCGAGTGGCGTTGCGGCCAGCGCGAATGCGGGCAGCGACGGCGCGTCGGCCGACGCGCCGGAGGCTGCCGAAGGCCACAACCCGGCCGCCAACGGGCCGGCGGATCAGGTCTCCCATGGACAATGAAGCGTACACGGCTGCATCGGAATCGTTAGCACTGGGAGTGCGGGATGCCGTCCAGGCGGCTGGGGGGCGGTTGGTAACGGTGGAGAGTTGCACGGCCGGGCGCATCGCGGCAACCCTGGCGGAAATCCCTGGGGCTTCACAGTGGCTGTGTGGGGGAATTGCTGTGTACCGATCGGCCAGCAAGCACGAGTGGTTGGGGGTCCCGTGGGAGCTGATCCAATCAGCGGAAGCCGGCCCGGTATCGCTCGCTATGTCTCGCTTTCTGGCAAACGCGGCGTTGGTCCGCACTCCCGAGGCGACGGTGGCACTGGGGATCACAGGAGATCTGGGCCCCGGAGCCCCGCCTCGTACCGACGGCCGCGTCTTCATGGCAGTGGCTGACCGCAACAGTGTGCGCGAAGCAGAATTGCAATTGAGGTCTCCCAGCCCGCGGGATGCTGCCGACATTCCGGGACGGAGGAGGCGTTTGGATGAAGCGACCCAGGCCGGGTTGAGATTCCTGTTGGACGTCTTGCGGGGCACACCGTCGGCATGAAAGACGCTATCATGCACGCGTCGAGGGGGCCCGGCGAATGCCTTTTTCATATTGAAGCCGATGAGTTCTGAGAATCCGTATCACGTTACCGAGGCGACCATCCAGGAACCGCCAACCTCGTTTTGGCAGCGGATGAAGTATGTCGGGCCAGGGTTCATTCTGTCGGCGTCGATCGTCGGATCGGGTGAGTTGATCGCCACGACCCTGGTCGGCGCCAAGGCCGGATTCGTCTTGATGTGGTTTATCATCTTCAGTTGCATGGTTAAGGTTGCGGTGCAACTGGAGTTTGGCAAGCACGCCATTTCTTCGGGCGAATCGACCATGGAATCGCTGAATTCCTTGCCGGGTCCCCGTTTGGGAAAGGCCAATTGGTCGATCTGGACATGGTTGGTGTTGATGAGCGCCAAGATGTTGCAGGTAGGAGGTATCGTGGGCGGAGTCGTCCTGGCTCTGGTCCATTTCTTTCCGTTTCTCGCGCAGCCCACTCCTCAGGCCTGCGCGTTGTTAATCGTGGCGGCATCGGTCTCTCTGTTGGTCTACCGCGGCTATTACACGCTGATCGAAAAAGCCTCGTTGCTCATGATCGGTGCGTTCACCTTGTTCACCATCGCATCGTTGGTGGCGTTGCAATTCACTGAATTCGCCATCACCGGATCGGATTTGGCGAGCGGCTTGCTGCCCAGCATTCCCAAGGAAACCGCGCTGCTGTTGATCGCCATGGGGGCCTTTGGGATTACCGGAGTCGGCGGGGACGAGATCATGGCCTATAACTACTGGTTGATCGAGAAAGGATATGCCAGATTCACCGGTCCCCGCCAGGACACGGCCGAGTGGGAGCGGCGGGCCAAGGGATGGATTCGAGTGATGTATTGGGATGCGATCATGGCCATGGTCGCGTATACGTTCATGACGGTGATGTTCTACCTGTTGGGGGCAGCCATTCTGAATCGGCAGGGCATGGTGCCAGCGGGAGATCAGGTCATCAATACGCTGGGGAACATGTATACCGATACGCTTGGTCCGTGGGCGCGTTCGTTGTACATCCTGGGGGCCATCGTGGTGCTGTACTCGACCTTGTTCGCCGCGCTGGCGGCCTGGACGCGGATGTTCGCCGACGCGTTTGGGCGCATCGGATTGTACGACTTCAAAGACCCCAAGGCCCGCGGGCGGGCCATCGCCATCGCCGCCTGGATCATTCCAGCTATCTGGGCCGTGCTGTATATGGTCATGCAAGACGCGGCGCTGATGGTGATCATCGGCGGCCTGGCCACGGTGGTGATTCTGTTGATCGTGGTCCTGGCTGCCTTGTATTTTCGATATTTTCGCTTGGACCCGCGCTTGCGGCCCGCCCCTTGGTACGACGCCTGGTTATGGCTGTCGTCCATCGCCATTTTCCTAGTCGCTATCATCGTGCTGTACGATAGTGTTTACAATCCATTGCGTGAGCTTTTGCAGACGGCCGGCGGCGGGGCTTCATGATAGGACGGGATTCTTGATGGCGTTGTCGGCATGGATCCGTCGTCCCAGTGTGGGCGTGGCCGTTGTTTCTTCCAGGAGTCATTACAAGTGCAGACGGAACCGATTCTCGAACGGCATGGCATCCAGATCGAGTCGCGGCGCATGCTGCGAAATCCTTCGCCGGCCGTATTGTACGAGCAGAGTGTGCTTCAAGACGATGGGGCCATCACGTCGGTGGGAGCCCTGGCGGCGCTGAGCGGCGACAAGACGGGACGCAGCCCCAAGGACAAACGCATTGTAAAGCACGCCGACAGTGCGGGGGATATCTGGTGGGGGAAAGTCAATATTCCCCTGGAAGAACGGTCGTTCATGGCAGTCCGCCAACGCGCCATCGATTTCCTGGAGATCTCCGATCGACTCTACGTGGTGGATGGTTACGCGGGGTGGGATCCGGAGCATCAGATCAAGGTGCGTGTGATCTGTGCACGTCCCTACCACGCCTTGTTCATGCGAAACATGCTGATTCGACCGATCCACGAGGAGTTGGTGCATTTTGGGAAACCCGATTACGTGATCTACAACGCAGGGCATTTCCCGGCCAGCCCCTACACGCCGGGCGTGGGTTCCAAAACATGTGTGGCCCTGAGCTTCGAGCGTGGCGAGATGGTCATTCTGGGATCGGAATATGCCGGAGAGATGAAGAAGGGGGTATTCACCGTCATGAACTACCTGATGCCCAAGCTCGGCATCCTATCCATGCACTGTTCGGCCAACGAGGGTGCCGACGGTGATGTATCCTTGTTTTTCGGATTGTCGGGTACAGGCAAAACCACGCTTTCCTCCGATACCGAACGGCGATTGATCGGAGACGACGAACACTGCTGGTCGGACAACGGTATTTTCAATATCGAGGGGGGGTGTTACGCCAAGTGCTTGAATCTGTCCGAGGAGAATGAGCCGCTGATTTATCATGCCATCCGGTTCGGATCGGTTTTGGAAAATGTCGTGTACGATCCTGCTCTGCGCGTGGTCGATTACAGCAACGCCTCGATCACCCAGAACACGCGCGCCAGCTATCCCATCGAGTTCATTCCCACCGCAAAGATCCCCTGCGTCGGGAACCACCCGAACAATATTTTCTTGCTGACTTGCGATGCCTTCGGTGTTCTGCCTCCGGTGGCGCGTTTGACCCCCGAGCAGACGATGTATCACTTCATCAGTGGTTACACGGCTAAGGTGGCGGGAACGGAAGTCGGCATTCAGGAGCCCACGGCCGACTTTTCTGCCTGCTTCGGGGCGCCCTTCCTGGTCTGGCATCCCATGAAGTATGCGGGGCTGCTGGCCGAGAAAATGCGACAGCACAAAGCGCGAGCCTGGCTGATCAACACGGGCTGGACCGGCGGAGGGTACGGAGTCGGAAAGCGAATCCACCTGCAACACACGCGGGCCATCCTGCACGCCATTCATGGTGGCAAGCTGAACAACACGAAATATGAAACAGACCCGATCTTCGGCTTGCAAATCCCCAAGAGCGTACCGGGGGTCCCTGCTGAAATCCTGTCTCCGCGGCAAACGTGGGGCGATCCGGCCGAGTACGATCGATCGGCAGCCGACCTGGCGCTGCGCTTTCGCCAGAATTTCTCGACCTACGAGGACCTGGCGACCCCCGAAGTGTTGGCTGCCGGACCGGCCGTTTCTTCCCCAGCGTCTTCTGGATCGATCCAGGGGTAAGGGAGCGTCTGATGTCGAATCGTGCAATCATCGTCGAGCAAGGGGATATAACGCGAATGGCGGTCGACGCGATTGTCAACGCTGCCAACCAGCAGATGCTTGGCGGCGGCGGCGTCGATGGTGCGATCCACCGGGCGGCTGGTCCAGAATTGTTAGCGGCTTGTCGAGCCGTTCCCGAAGTACGCCCCGGTGTGCGATGCCCGGTCGGCAGCGTCCGATGGACGCCGGCCTTTCGCCTGCCCAGCAGGCATGTGTTTCATACCGTCGGTCCCGTTTGGCGTGGCGGGGGTTACGGTGAACCCGAGCTGCTGGCCAGTTGTTACCGCAGGTGCGTCGAATTGGCGGTGTACATGGGAGTGCGAACCCTGGCGTTTCCAGCCATCAGTTGTGGGGTTTATGGATACCCCCTGGATCAAGCGGCCGAAGTGTCGGTGGCGACTTTGCGCAACTCCTTGAACGATGAAACGCCCTTGGATGCGGTTTATCTCGTTGCATTCGGACAGGACATGTACCAGGCGTGGCTGACGGCACTGGGCGACTAGCGACCTGTGGCGCAGGGTGGATCGCCGCAACGCAGTCTGTTGTGCGCGGACGTTGCCGCCGTTCAGCCCGGTGCGCTGCGCGCGGCAGTCCAAACGCGCCATTCGGCGGCCAACTGCGGCCGCAATATGGCAGCAGTCGCAACATGCACGGCTTCTGCCCCGGCGTCGAGGTACGATTGGATGTGGTGCGGTTGGCTGATCCCGCCGACGCCGATGAGGTGCAACGGCACGTTTAGTTTCTCAATGGCTGCTGCGAATCGCTCTACCTGTTGAAGGCACTGGTTGCGAATGGCCGTGCCGCCAATGCCCCGCGGTTGCCCGTCGAACAACAGGCCACGTGGCCCTTTCACGCGGGCCGATAAACAATTCACCATGGACAACCCGTTGCATGAACCGGCTACGGCGTCGACCAACCGTTCGGCAGCCAACGCGTCGGGGACGAATCCGATTTTCAGCAGCAAGGGAAGATGGGGAACCGCTTTATGGACTTCATGGGCCACACGGGCGGCTGCGGGTGGATGCCCATACAGCCTGCCATCGGCGGATACGACGTTTGGGCAGGAGAGGTTGAGTTCGATACAATCCGCCCCGGTTTCCGCGGCCCTGCGAGCACACTGCGCATAGTCTGCCGCGATCTGGTCGATCGTCCACTCCGCGGCGGGTGACGCGACCACCGAGACGATCAACCGTTGACCGGATGCCAATTGCGCCAGGGCTTTTCGGATGTCTGCTTGCCACCAATCGGGATGACGGCTGGGCATGCCGAACGAGATCGCCCAGCTATCCTGTGTGGTCTCGGTGGCAGTGACCAGGTCGCCATCGCGGATCTCCGATTCGAGGATCGGTTGCAGATTGGGCAATGGATAGCTGTCTCTTGGCTGGCACCGAACGGTCTTGTAGGTGAGTGTGCTGTAGCCCAGGCGGGCGTAGTACACCAGCCACTTTCCGTTCAACAGGGGACCGGCCGCTATGCCCAGAGGAGATTCAACGGGCAGTCCGCAGAAAGTGTAGCTACCCATTTGGGCCGGCGGCGCAAGATGGTCTGGGTATGCGGGGGCGCGCTGAGGGGTGAGATCGACATCGGGGGCATGCTCGAAATTCCAATCATAGGTCTGCGAGCGATCGTAAACGTGATAGCGCGTCATGGATTTTGCTTCCCGGGATGTGTGAGTAAACGGGATCAGTGCTCGTCGGCACATGGAATTGGCGTAAACTAGTGC
>RFIQ01000241.1 GCA_003695565.1 Planctomycetota bacterium
ATTACACCGTTTTTGCCGGCGAGCAGTTCTTTGACTGTCCCCTGGCCAGCAGCCGAAAATCCAGGCCTGCTACCGATGGCTCTTTCTGCCCCGTCTCGTGATCGCCCAGCTAGCGTGTACCACGACGCCCGGCGGAGCCACCCGCCCCCCTCGCGCCCCTGCCAGGCCGCTGCTATTACTCCCACCGTCACGATCGGCGCCATCGTCGGGTCTCCGCCGGATACCAAGCGCGCCGATCCAGAATTTCGGTTAACGAATTCAAGCTCAATGCACCATGGCGTCGATCGTGACCAAAGTCCTTAACGTGAGAATTTTGCGCGTTGTGCGGATTTGACACACAACGGCGTGCGGGATCGCTCACTCATTCAGGACGTACAGACAGTTATCGACCGGCGCAGCGTCGGGAGTGCAGCGCGTGGAACTGGCGGTGATTTGCAAAGGAATGCATAGGTGAAACTTCAATTCACGAGATGGTACTGGATGGGGGCATTGTTGGCGATCATCGGAACTTGCCTTGGCGCTTCCACGCCCTTGCATGCTCAGGACTCGACGTCGAGTCGATTGGCCAAACAAATGCAGCAGGCCTACGGAGGTGTTTTCTACGCCAACGACTTCCGGTACCTGGACCATCCTCAATATGCTGGCCCCTATTTCCTAGGCGACTCATTGAAAGGATTGGGGGGCGGGCGCCTGGATGTGGGGGGAGAATTCCGCTCGCGTTACCATCATGAGAACAATCATCGTGGATTGGGGTTGACCGGTGTCGACGACCAGTTTTGGCTGTCCCGACTGCGCTTGTTCTCCAACTATCGTGTGAACGAATGGCTGCGTGTCTATGGTGAGTACCTGTATGCCGATTCCGGCGGAGAAAGCGCAACGCCGCGTCCTATCGAAGAGAACCGCGGCGAAGCCCAGAACCTGTTTGTCGACGTCAAACTGCTCGATGGCGTGACAGTGCGCGGCGGTCGCCAGGAACTTCTGTTCGGCGCGCAGCGCTTGATCTCTCCTCTGGACTGGGCCAATACGCGGCGAACCTTTGATGGCTACCGCTTGATGTTGAGCGGCAGCGATGGTCAATTGGATTTGTTCTACACGAATCCCGTGGCCCGAATCGCCGCCACGGGAGGAACGAACCAGTGGGATAGCGCGGATACGGATCAACACTTTTTCGGGGCGTATGCCAGCAAGATGGAGGTGGCAGTTGGGACGCTCGAAGCCTATTACCTGGGCTACGTGCATGATCGATTGGATTTTTCCTACCACACGTTGGGATCGCGGCTGGTCGGGAAAAACGATTATTTCATGTATGAAGCGGAAAGCGGCGTGCAATTCGGCAAGAACTCCGACGGTTCGGATCACAGCGCGGGCTTTGCCACCTTCGGACTGGGCCGGCAACTGTGCGTGCAGGGGTGGCAACCGACCATCTGGGCCTGGTATGACTGGGCGTCCGGTGGCGATTCCAATCTGGTTGCGCGGGGCGACGACAGCTTCGATCACCTGTTTCCCTTGGCGCACAAGTACAACGGGTTCATGGACTTGTTCGGCCGCCGCAACTTGAACGATGTCAACTTTCAGTTCATCGCACCGTTGGGTTCCCGTGTATCGATGTTGGTCTGGTACCACTACTTTTTCTTGGATCAACCGACCACGCCCTACGGCGTTACCATGCAACCCTACAACGCCGGCAACGCAGCCGGATCGCGAGATCTGGGGCATGAGATCGACCTGTTGACCACGGTCAACATCAATCCGCGAAACAGCTTGCTGTTGGGATATTCCTGGTTCGGTTCCGGCCGCTATTACAATTCAACGCCGGGCGTTCTTTCCTCGGGTGATGCCGACTTTGTGTACATGCAATACCAGACGCGTTTCTAGTCGGTGCCAACGTACTTAACGCACCCGCGCGGGATTTGGAATGGGGAGCCGCCGCTTACCGCCCTCGTAGGCTGGCGGCGGTGGCGCTCCATGGAGTGGTGCCCCCCCGCGGGGGTGGCGCGGAGCATCATGCAGCAGCGGCGTCCGATCTCTTCGCACGGCCCACCGCTGTCCGTCTCTGTCTCGCGACCTTGTACCGTCGGCAACGGTGGCATGGCTGTCGGCTGCGCAGGAAAGTTTATTGAGCGAAACACAAACAATTTCCTGGGTTTCCAGGTCACCCGTTGCTATTGCCCCAAAAACGGCTCCCGTCGTCGCATCCTTCCTCACACGGCCCATTGGTCTAAATAGCATTCTTTGTGCAATTGTTTGACTAAGGGCTAAACTACCCATACTTTTTCAATGGCATACGGTCGCTGACGTGAACCGGCGTGTAGAGTATGGCGGAGTATTGTCTATGTCAGGCCCTTGTACCGTGAGGAAGACCGGTGAGGCTGATTCAAATCATCCGCCGCGCGCGACTGGCCGGAGCCCAAGCGCGGGCCTTGGTGCGAGAATCGTTATGCAGTGAACCGCCAGGCATCGCTCATTTGCACGCAACGATGCTGGAGGAACGCTTGTTATTTTCGGCCACGCCCCTGGTCGATCCCGCCGGTAGCACGCTGGTCCCCGATGCCGGAGCGGGAGCCGGCTTGGCGTCGGGCGACATTTCCGTCTCGGACGTGTCCCTCGACTCGACTTCCCAGCAAGCCGCCTCATCCTCCGCAGCCCAGCAGGCCGTGCGCGAACTGGTTTTCATCGATACATCAGTGGATGAGTATTGGCGACTGGCGACCGATCTGGAGTCGGATCCCAGCAAGCAGGTCGTCTTGATCGATAGCCGCCAAGATGGCATTGCAATCATCTCCGACACACTGGCCGCCTACGAATCCTTGGATGCAATTCACATCGTGTCCCACGGTAACGACTCGGGAATTCAGTTGGGCAATGTCTGGTTGAATCAGCGCGCGTTGCAAGGCTATGCAGGTGAGATCGCTGGATGGCAGGATGCGTTGGCAACCGGTGCCGACCTGTTGCTGTACGGTTGCAATCTGGCATCCAGCCAGGAGGGGCAAACCCTGTTAGGATCCCTGCAGGAATTGACGGGGGCCGACGTGGCCGCCAGCGTCGATTTGACCGGACATACCGACTTGGGCGGCGATTGGGACCTGGAGTACGCCAGGGGCACGATCGATGTCGGTATCGCTTTCTCTTCCGCCGCGCAGAACGACTGGGATTTCTTATTGGCCACTGTGACTGTAACGACGACCAGCGATACCAACGATGGCGATACCAGCTCGATCAACAACTTGCTGATCACGCCGGGCGCGGACGGGGCGATTTCGTTGCGGGAAGCCATTCTAGCCGCAAACAACACCGCGGGATCTGACACGATCGCCTTCAACATCCCGGGGGTAGGCCCCCACACAATCGCCCTCGCATCCGCCTTGCCACAAGTCACGGATGCCGCGGTCATCGACGGTTTTACCGAGCCCGACTATGCGGGCACCCCGGTAATACGCATCGATGGCGCCGCCCTGTCCGGGACTAACGATGGATTGCATATCGTCGCATCGAATACTACGGTACGAGGTTTCTCGCTGACCAATTTCAGCCGGCATGGCATCGTCTTAAGCGGGAACAACAATACCTTGCAGGGAAACTACATCGGCCTGGATACCGATGGCTCCACGCCCGGCCCGCTCGGTGATAACGGAATTCACATTTTAGGCGCGGACAACTTGATCGGTGGAACGACGCCTGAACTGCGCAACGTGGTGGCCTCCACCGGAGGTGAAGGCATCCTCGTGAATGGCTCCTCGGCCACGGGCAATCGGCTGTACGGCAACTACGTCGGCACCGACGCCACGGGAACGCTCGACCGCGGAGCCGCCTTGCAGGGTATTCGGGTCCGCAGCGGCGCCTCCAACAATTTCATCGGCGGATCGAATCCCGGCGAAGGG
>RFIQ01000242.1 GCA_003695565.1 Planctomycetota bacterium
GTGCCGGGGGATGCCCAGAGCAGCGCAGCCTGCGAAAACGCTGTTCAGGAAAAGAAAGAACGAGCCGTTCCGGAAATGCATGGGGAGCCTCGGTGGTGAGCGAGGCGGACCCTGGCAGCCGGGAATACGAGACCAGTTTTGGACTTTGGACTGATAAGTAAGTTGAGTGCAATGGAATTCCAACGAGGGAGGAAATGGCGAAATGTTCAGTGAAAAGATCTCGCGTGCGTTGAACGATCAGATCAATGTCGAGTTCAATGCGGCGTACGCTTATTTGGGCATGGCGACCTGGTGCGAGCGCAATGCGTTTGTCGGAGCTGCGGTCTGGCTGCGGCAGCAATACCAGGAGGAAATCGGTCATGGCATGAAACTCTATCATTTCTTGTTGGCTCGCGATTGCGACGTGGAGCTGGAGGAGATCGCTAAGCCCAACATGAAATTCGATTCGCTGTTGGCGGTGTTCGAGGACGCTTTGCAGCAGGAGCAGGCGGTGAGCGAGCGGCTCGAGCGTCTGTATCAGCAGGCATTCGAGGAACGTGCCTACACGACGTTGGTCGAGCTGCAATGGTTCTTGGCGGAGCAGGTCGAGGAAGAGAAGACGATCCGCGATATCGTCAAGAAACTGCGGCTGGTTCAGGACGACCCGTCGGCATTGCTGGAGATCGATCGGGCTCTGGGCGAACGGGGTGGCGAAGGCGTCCAAGTCCAGTAAAACAGGTCCAATGGCGAACCGGGACGCGCGCCGGCGCCAGGCGGCTGGGGGCGGAACCGGGATTGGCACACGCGTTGCTCGCTCTGCCCGTCCCCCGCTGGCATGCGTCCCTTTTGACAGACTTGCCTACCTTCGATGCCTGCCGTACTGCCAAAATTGCGCAATCGCGTCCTCTTCCGGCGTGTTGCCATCTGCTGGCGCGATCGACTGTGAGCCGGATCGGGGGCGGACGGAGGCTGAGTTTGGGCGACGAAGTTGAGCACCAACTGAGGATGTGAGAATGAGTCCGAATGAGTCAAACGCGGTCCCCATGATCGAAGCCGAGGGGCTGACCAAGTACTACGGCGATTTTATTGCGGTGGAAGACATTACGTTCTCGGTTCCCAAGGGGCAGGTGTGTGCGTTCCTGGGTCCCAACGGAGCGGGGAAGTCGACCACGATGAAGATGCTCAGCGGCTACCTGGCTCCATCGGCGGGCGTGGCGCGGATCGGCGGTTTCGATATGCAGACCCAGCGTCTGGAGGGGGCGCAGCTCTTGGGGTACCTGCCCGAAAACGGCCCCCTATACTCGGACATGACGCCCAAGAGTTTCTTGACCTACTGTGGACGCGTCCGCATGATGCCGGCTGGGCAGTTGAAAGAGCGGTTGGAGTGGGTCCGTGAGGTCTGCCATTTGGAGGATGTGTGGGGCAAGGCGATCGGCAAGCTCTCCCGCGGTTATCGCCAGCGGGTGGGGATGGCCCAAGCCATTTTGCACGACCCCCAAGTGCTGATCCTCGACGAACCGACCAGTGGATTGGATCCCAATCAGGTTCAGGGCGTCCGCGAGTTGATCCTGCAGTTGGGACAATCCAAAACGATATTGCTGAGCACGCACATCCTGCAGGAAGTGCACGCGGTGTGCAGTCGGGTGTTGTTGGTCAGCCAAGGGCGATTGGTGTTCGACGGTCCGGTGGCCGAGTTGGGAGACGATGGTGATGCGATGGAGGCGAAATTCCGCGAACTAACGCGGTCGGTCGCCGACGCCGCCTGAGGTCCCGCGTGCGGGTACGCTCGGCCCGGCGCGAGGACACGACCCGGGGTAGCGAGAATACACGGTTGCCGATTCGATCGAATCAGGGTACGGACGAAATTCAAAGAGGATTGACATGAAACTGCGTTGGCCAGTGATTCAAGCGGTTTGCCTGCGGAACCTGAGCAGTTACTTCTCGGGCGTGCTCGGGTATCTGTTCATCTTGGTGTTCGTCGTGGCGGCTGGTTTTTTTGCGTTCGACGCCGAATTCTTTACCGCCAACGAGCCCAATCTCGACCAGTTGACCGAGTGGTTTCCGAGCTTGTTGCTATTCTTCATCCCCGCCATCACGATGAGCGTGTGGGCGGAGGAAAAGAAGATGGGAACGGACGAGCTGCTGTTTACTTTGCCGGCAACGGAGCTGGAGATCCTGATCGGAAAATTTCTGGCGGTCGTCGGCGTGTACACCACGGCGCTGTTGTTCTCGATGACCCACATGTTGGTCCTGGCCTATTTGGGGAACCCGGATTGGGGGCTGATCCTGGCGACCTATCTGGGGTACTGGTTGGCCGGGGTGGCATTGTTGAGTGCCGGTATGCTGGCATCGCAATTCACCCGCAACATGACGGTGGCGTTCTTGTACGGCATCCTGATCCTGGCCATTCCGGTATTCATCGGCGATCTGGCTCGGCTGGTTGGTTTGGGAGAAGCATTGGCGACGTTCAGTTTGAAGGAGCAGTTTCGCGACATCGGGATGGGGATCTTCCCGTTGGACGGCATCCTGTACTTCGTGGCATTCACCGTGTTCATGCTGTACCTCAATTACGTCGTCATGACGCGACGGCATTGGTCGGCTCGCCGAGGATTGCACCTGGGTGTCCAGTATGCGATCCGCGCGGTTGCCATCGCCACGATTTTGGTCTGTGCCACGACGTGGGCCGGTTACACGTCGGTGCGGATCGATGCGACGGCTGAACGGCAGTTCAGTCTTTCGCCGACGACGCGCGACATTCTGCGGAAACTGGATCCGGAGCGTCCCATTGAGATCCAGGTCTTCATGAGCAAAGAGGTGCCACCGGAGTACGTCGAAACGCGTAAACGCTTGATCGGGTTGTTGCGTCAGTTCGATGAGCTGGCCGGGAAAAACCTGGAGGTGCGGTATGTCGAAGTGGAGCCGTTCAGCCCACAGGCCGAGGAGGCAGAGCATTTTGGCATCGAACCGGTCGAGGTGTTCTATGTCGATCGGGATGGGCGCCGCGCCGAAGCAGAGATCTATCTGGGGGCAGTCGTTATCAGCAGCTATGACAAAGTCGTGATTCCCTTCTTTGGCAAGGGATTGCCGATCGAATACGAGTTGACCCGCTCGGTGCAAACGGTGGCCAATGAGTCGCGGCACACGGTGGGCGTTTTGGCCACGGATGCGGGGTTGGTCGAATCGGGGCGCCAATGGCAGATCGTCCGCGAGTTGAAGAAGCAGTACAACGTGGAAGAGGTCTCGCCGGCCAATCCTATCGACGCCTCGAAGTTCGACGTGTTGTTCGTCGGAATGGCATCGTCCCTGACCGAGCCGGAGATGGACAATCTGGTGCAGTACGCCAGGTCGGGTAATCCCTTGATCGTTTTCGACGACCCGTTTCCCCTGACCTTCAACAGCAGCGGTTTCGGGGTCAGCGGCGCGCCGCGGCAGCCGAAGACGAACCCGCACGGGGGCATGTTCGGGGGCAGTCCGCCGCCGGAGCAGAAGGCGGACGGAGGCCGGGCCACACGGTTGCTCGAAGCGCTGGGGATTCTCTGGCCGTACGACAAAGTCGTGTTCGATTTCAACAATCCGCATCCCGAGTACGGCACCCTGCCCGCCGAATACGTGTTCATCACCAGCAGCGAGAAACCCGAGGAGGACGGATTCAACCGCCAGAGCCCGATTACTCGCGGATTGCAGGAGTTGATCGCTCTGTATCCGGGGTACGTGGAGCACGATGTCGACAGCAAATTCGAGTTCACGCCGCTGCTGCAAACCAGCGTGCAGTCGGGCGTGCTGGCCTGGGAGGAGTTCGTTGACGAAGGCGGTTTCAATTTCTTCTCCATGCAGCCGACGGCCACGCCGCGGCGCAATCCGCCAC
>RFIQ01000243.1 GCA_003695565.1 Planctomycetota bacterium
AGGCATGGATCTCTCGGACCTTACCCACCACCCCGGCTCGAATCAACTCGACACATCGTCGCATGTGATCGGCGGCATGGGCCTGGTTGCCCATTTGGGTTTGCACTCCCGTGCGCCGGGCAGCGTCGGCCAACACTCGGGCTTCCCAGATGCCGTGCGTCAACGGTTTCTGGCAATACACATGCTTGCCCAGTTTCATGGCTTGCAGGCTGGCAAAGAAATGATGGTGGTCCGGCGTCGAAACTACCACGGCATCTACACGATCGCCGAGCCGGTCCAGCATCTCGCGGTAGTCGGTGCCGAACAGGGCATCGGGGAAGGCTTCACGCGACTGAGCGATAGAACGCACTCGCCGATCATTGATCGTCGGGAGCTTGCGCGTATCGACGACATCGCACAGTGCCACCACGTCGAAGCCGCACTCAGCGCACTGAGCCAAATCGGTACGTCCCTTGCCGCCCACCCCGATGCCCAACAAGGTAGGGCGTTCGATAAGCCCGCGAGCGCGGATGGGGTGCGGCCCTACCGTCAAGGCGGCTGCCAGGCCGGTAACGGTGCGGTGAAAACGACGCCGGTTCAGGGGCTTACCATAGAACGATTTCATCCAGTTTTCCTTCCCAGTTGTCTACATTGTCGCTGCGTCCACCAATGAACAGATGGCCGACGGCGCGTCCAAATGGATCAGCCGCCTGAGCCACGATTTCCGGTTGCGTCTGGTCATTCAGATAGACACGATACTCGTCGCCGGAGCGCTCCAGTGTAACTCGCCGCCATTGCCAGCGGGGAATCGCGGTGCGACCGGCGACCGGATCGGCATCGCCCAGCTTGAGGATCAGCCGCCCTTGCGCGTCCAATCCCAAGTGCCAACCGCTAACGGTCAGGCCATCGGGGAAGTCGCAGGAGGCCATCCAACCCAGCACCTGGCGGCTGCCGATCGGCATTCCGTTCCAACAAGACAATTGCAAACGAAAATCGCGCGGTGGGGGATCGACTTCGACATGCAGGCGGCCTCCGGCGAAATGAGGGCAGCGGTTTTCGAAGCGGCCATAGGCGGCTCGATCATCCCCTTCCAAGAAGAAGACCACGCCCGGCTCGTAAACTCCACGGATGCGATTACCTGAGCTATCGTGAGCCAACCCGCCGCTCCATTCCTCCAACCGCCAATATGCTTTGGGGTGCATGGCCAGGATCGATTCCGCTGCGGCGCCGTGTTGCGGTTCGGCGGGCCGCCGGGGCAAGCCAGTGACGCGTTCCAACAGATCCAGATCAGCAGCCACGATGCGCGGTTCGGCGGTGACCTCCAGTCCCGCCGATCGGGCGGCCCAGGTATTGTATCCACCCAGCACGTGTTGCTCTGGAGGAGGGATGTAGCCGTCACCGCCGTTGGCCAATTCGATGACCATCGTGTGCTCGAGCGGACTCTGGCGCTTGATCTTCAATCCGGTGATGGCGTAGGTTTCAGTCGGCGTCGTGGCGATGGCAATCGAACCGATGCGCAGAGCTTGGACTACGACTTCCGTCGACTGCCACTGGTCCAAGAACACTTGTTCGCGGGCGTAGATCTCCGGTTGCGTCTCCGGCAACCGATTCCCCATCTGCTCGACAATCCGCTGGGCCCACTCCAACCTTTGCCGATCGGGAACGCGGTACTTCATCGGCAATCTCCGCTCCAACATGGCGACTTGGGGATCGCGATCGAAGGTCACCCCTTGGAGTGCCGCGATCGCCAACTGGGCCAGGCCCGACGAAAACTCCTCGATGGTCTCCGGAGCTTGCACCGTGGGCTGCATGTAATCCCGCCGCCAGATGTCACCGCTGCAACCGTGTGAAAGGATTGCTAACGGTTCCGGGGCCGATTCCGGCTGGGGGTTGGTCGCCAGGAATTTGTCTCGCAAGTGCCTTTCGACCTGGTCGCAGAAGAAGCCGAAGTAGTCGGCGCTGATGGGTGTGTGTTGAAAGTAGTGCATGGAGAAATTGGCCAGCACGGCGATCGGCGCGCCGTCCGGGCGCTGCAGGCAGATCAATGACAATTCCGGGTCCTCCGGGCCGGCCGGACCCGTGGCATCGTCCGGATTGCGGCCGGAGTGCATGTTGGCCCGCACCGTGGGGTTTCCGAACGGGTCCAGAGCGATGCGATCCGGCCGCCGGACCCAGCGGCGCACGGCAGTGAATTGGGGCGCCTCGGTGCTGGCCCAGCCGATTTCGGCCGGTTGCAACCGGCTCTCGGCCGCCGCGATCGCCTCGGCAATTTTTCGGCGGATGAATGGGACATACGACGGGTCGGCATCGGTGCCCAAGGCCCCCATGCTCGAGGGCGCGGTGTGGGTGTGTGTGGCCGAGACGCATATGCGGTCCGGACGCAACTGAGTCATCGAGGCCGCCAATTGTTTGGCTTCGTCGATCAACGTTTTCGGGAGCATGCAACTGTCCACCACCACGATGGCCACGCGCTGGTGACCATCGTCCAGGACCAAAGCCCGTGCATGGACGCGGGTCACGATCTGGTCGGCGCTCCGCGATCGCATGCTGCCATTCACTAAAACAGGCAACTGCATCGGAGATACGTCGACCTTGGCGGCCCCAGCTCGAAACTCACCGCGGACCGGCAGGGGAGCGAGGCACAGGGCGAAGGCTAATAAGGTCAAACCGCATCGCCCCCATTGCCAGCCGCGCACCAGGTTCGCTGGTGCCATCGACGAGCCCAACGTGTCGGGAGAAAGAATTGTCCGCATCATCGTATCTCCTGCGGAGGAAGGTGAAGGCGTATGCCAGGGAGCAAGCGAGGCTGGAGGGACCCCATCGGGGCGCGAATAAAGAAAAAAAAACTCGACGATGTCGGCTACCACGCGATCCATCCACTCCGCCCGATTCCAGTGTCCGTGCGTTGCTCCATCGTGGATG
>RFIQ01000244.1 GCA_003695565.1 Planctomycetota bacterium
AGTCTCCAACGTCGGCACGATCGTCAAGGAAGGACAGGAGGTCGACGTGAAGGTCCTCTCGGTGGACCCGGAGGCCCAACGAATGAGTCTGTCCATGAAGGCTGTCCAAGCGGCGCCCGAACCAACCGGCGAGGATTCCACCAGCGACACACCGGCCGACGGGGATCGGAAACCGGCCGTACCCCAGCACCGTGGGCCGCTGAAAGGCGGTTTGGGGCGGTCCAGCGGCGGCGAACAGTTCGGGCTCAAGTGGTAACAGGTTCGGCTGCCGCGATGGGCGGAGTCCGTTGGGGACGTATGCCGGCGACGAGGAAACCAGCCGCCGTGAGCAGCAGTCCGCAGGCTACCCAGCCGTTGACCGGTTCGGCGAACCAGAACCATCCGGCGACCGCCGCCAACGCCGCTTGCGACGCATTGAGCATTTGAACGACCAACACCGGAATCTGCTGGAGCGACTTGGCCATCAACAGGAACGCGGTGGCGTTGAAGACTCCGGCGGCCAGCATCACCACCCAGTCTCTCCAGCCGGTTGCCAGGATTCCCGACGTGCCGATCGTCGCCCACGCCCAACTGGTCAGCATTACTGCGCCTAAGAAGCTGAAGATGAACAGGGTGGAGGCCAATGACATGCCCCGCTGCATGGCGCGCCGCATCATTGTCCCCAACAATGCATAAGCGAATCCGCTGGCGATGGCGGCGGCCAAGGCCACGACGACCAACCAGGTCGATACCGTGCGACCGACGACGAATGCCGCCTGGCCGTGGGCCCCATAGCTGATGGCGGCGGTGGCCGCGATCAACAACGCCACGGCCAACCACTTCCGCCCCGTCACCGGCTCTCCCAACATGGCTTTACCGAACAAGGCACCCGCCACCAACATTGTGCCCAGCACCAACGGAACCGTGATCGCCAGGCCGATGATCCCCAACGCCCACTGAAACGCCACGTTACCAAAGATCTGCACCACGACAGCCGTCAAAACCAACCACGCCACCTCCCGCCGATTAGCAAAAACGCGTCCCCCCTCACGCCAGCGAAAGTACAGGATGGGAGCCACCATCCACACGGTCGGCCAAGCCTTGACAGCGGAAACCCACACCGGGTCCAAATGCGTGGCGGACCGCAAACAGATGTTGGTAACGGTGTACAACACGGCCGACACGCCGCCGTAGATCATGCCAGCAGAAAAAAGCGTGCGGACAGTCGATGGTGCGTTCAAGAAACAAGCTCGCTGGAAGGAAGTCGAACCACCCCTGGCTCAAGCCGACCCCCGGTCTGGGCCGGGCATCGCCCCGCCGCTGCTGCGGCCCGGGCAAAACCGATAGTGAACCAACACTTTATCCGAAAGCCGAATTCGTGGAACATGCCGCATCCTGGCCATCTGCAGAATTCGTCGCCCTCTGATCGTGAGCGAGTGCGTCTCCCGGCTGGCCGCCGAATCGAAGGCTGCCACGAGAACGCCCGGCGAAATGGCGTTTTCCGCTAGCCTGGATTTCGAAGCAGGCCGATTGGCGGTATCTTGGAAGAGAGATCCTGGAGGGTGAGGCGGTAGGCATACCACCCCACCCCTTCACGTGGGCCGGTAGCTCAGTTGGTTAGAGCAGGGGACTCATAATCCCTTGGTCGCGGGTTCGAGTCCTGCCCGGCCTATTTGTGCAACTCTATGTGAAGTACTGGGGCCATCCTCAGCCTTATTTATATCGGGTTTTCGCCATTCGTGATGATTGCTGATGGGGCCAGTAGTGTCACGGACAAGGGGACCGGCAAGGGGACCAGATTCAATGGCTCGTTGCCAGTGCTCATCGGTCACTTGGAGATAGTGGCGATTGGCTACGGCCGTCGTATGTCGCAACCAGGCGTCGATTACGTGAGACGGGTAGATTTCCTCTAACTCGGTGCTGCGTGTCGCTCGCAGGTTCTGAAACAGTCGTGGCCAGGGCTTTACCCCAGTCCGTTCCAGGATTCGCCCCAACTGCGTCCGCAGATTCGCATTGCTCGACCGATAGCACTCCACGCGGGGCCGAAAGCTCTGCATGGTCCGGGGGCATGATGTGGGTTGTTTTCGGTTAAACTCTCCGTTGTACAACCATTGATGTTGCGTGCTGTGAATACTGGTTGCCCGATGCCGGTCGTCATGCAGAGCACGACGTGGAATGGTGTAAGAGTAACAAAATACAGGATGCAAAGCATGCGGGCTCCCTTCGTCCCACGCACCGGTGGAATCCTCAGCGCCGACATCGCGGTTCCCGAACACGAGCGCGTAGTACACTTCTACGCACGTGTACTCGGCACAGGTGAGAAACCGCTGTGGCGCGAGGATCTGATGAACAACCTGGGCATGCCGATCATCGGCCTGGGAGCGCGCCAGGCAGAGTTCGCGGACCTGCCGCTCCAGTGGATGCCACACATTCAGGTGGCCGATGTCGCAAATAGTGTGGAGCAGGCGCTGGCTCGGGGTGGTCGCGAACTCATGCACGGCGAAGACGACGAGGGAAAGAGCCAGTGGGCTGTGCTGCTCGATCCCAACGGCGCGGCGTTTGGGATCATCCCAGTCGTGTCCGCAGAGGATCTCCCGTCCGTGGAAGACGACATAGCGAGTGACGCCGTACCACGCGTCGGTTGCATTGCTTGGCTCGACCTGACTGTTTCCGACGCCGCGGCAACCTGTGATTTTTACCGCCAGGTCATTGGCTGGGACGTGCAGGAGGTGGCGATGGAAGACCCAAACGGACCGTATGCCGATTACAACATGCTCGGAGCTGACGGAGTTCCCGCGGCGGGAATCTGCCATGCACGGGGTGTCAATGTCGGGCTCCCGCCCGCCTGGATGATCTATCTTCCCGTTGGCGACCTGGCCGAGAGCGTACGCCGTGTACGCGAAGAAGGTGGCCGAGTCCTCAAGGAATCCGGCGGGACCGGCGGGTACGCCTATGCGATCATCCAAGACCCGGTGGGTGCGACGATGGCGCTCGTACCGGGATAAGACGAAGTTTGACCAATCGTTGCAGCCCACACCGTCGTGCGGTGCGGCTCGACGCTACAACCAGGCGGCAAGGAGACGCATCCGATGCAATGCATGGGTAGTTGGCTGGCGTTCTCGGTTGTAATGCTGGGTATCGCTCGAGGCATTTCCGCGCAGGAGCGGACGACCGTTGCCAGAAGCGTTACAGTTGGTCACCTGACCCGGACCTATTATTTGCACCATCCGAAAAAGCTGGCGACGGACAAGCCCCTCCCGCTGCTGCTCATGTTTCACGGCGGTGGCAGTACGCCGGCATTTGCTGAACGGGAGAGCAAGTTCAGCCAACTAGCGGATCGAGAGGGCTTTTTGGTGGCCTACCCTGAAGGGGTTGGCAAGAGCTGGAACGATGGTCGCGGAGTCAAAGCCATAGTGGCTCAGCGGGAGAACGTCGATGACATTGGGTTCGTTGCAGCCCTGATCGACGATGTCGCCGGAGACTTCCCGGTCGACGCGCAGCGCGTGTTCGCCACGGGAATCAGCAACGGAGCGATGTTCTCGCATTACCTGGGGGCGAACTTATCATCTCGCATCGCCGCCATCGCTCCCGTGGCCGGCGGACTCACTAAGCCGTTGAGCTCGAAGTTTCATCCCGACCGGCCTGTTTCCGTCTTGATTATCCAGGGGACCGAGGACCCGCTGGTGCCCTATCGTGGAGGCGCGATCACGCTCCCTTGGGGCGGAAAACGCGGCAGCGTAATTGCAACGGACCAAGCAGTAAAAATGTGGGTCGCGCACAATGGCTGCCGGGATACGCCTCGCGCGGAGAAAGTGGCTGACATGGATCCCGACGACGGTTGCCGCGTCGACAAGTTCATCTATGGCAATGGCAAGGATGGCACTGAAGTCGTGCTGTATCGAATCGAAGGCGGTGGTCACGCCTGGCCCGGCGGGCGGCAATACTTACCCAAACGAATCGTTGGCAGTGTTTGCCGAGACATCGACGGCGCGGAGATCATCTGGAACTTTTTCAAGGCTCATGCCAAACCTTGATCGGCGGCTAGGAGACCACCATGAGAATATCGCGCAGACATTTTGGTGCAACGTTCGCTGCTGGAGTCACAACGGCCGGAACGATCCTTGCCGACGATCAGAACCCCCAGCCGCTGCGAGTCATTGCTTACAACATTTTCAAGCTAACTGGTTGGCCTTCCCAACGTAGGCTGGCCCAGAGGGCCGTCGCCAAAGGTCAGATGGCGAAGAGATTGGCGATGGAACTGTCGCTCTACGAACCTGACATTATCAATTTCTCCGAATCGCCCAAGGAAGAACTGACCAGAGAGGTCGCCGATCTGCTGGGGATGCATCACATCAGATTTCCCAGCGGCGGCAACTGGCCGGGCACATTGCTATCCAAGTTGGAGATCATCGAGTCGCAGAACGCTCCGGTCAGAGGTCAGCGGCCAAAGGAGCTTTTCACGAGACACTGGGGACGAGCGACCGTCAGGTTGCCCAATGGCGTTCCGCTCGTCGTCCATTCGGCACATCTCTATCCGACCGCCGATCCCACTGTTCGGTTGCAAGAAATTCGGGCCATGATCGAATCGATGAAGCCCGATCTGGAGGCCGGAAAGTCAATGCTTCTGATGGGCGATCTCAACCACGGCCCCGACACCGAAGAATACAAGCTGTGGATGGATGCGGGGTGGACCGACACCTTCACCAAGGTTGGCCAAGGCCAGGGCCTGACCTTCAGAGCCGACATCCCGAAGTGGCGGATCGACTACGTAATGGCCGCTGGTCCGACTGCGAGTCGAGTGCTTGAATCCTGGCCGATTTTCGCGGGTGCATTCCGGCTGAACATTAACGACAAGGAGTCATTTGCTCTGAGCGATCACTTGCCTCAATTGGCGACATTTGACTCGCATTAGAAAACGATGCCTTGCTCCTGCATTGCCTTTGCTGGAACTGGAGGCAGAGTGCGCCAGTCGATGTGCAGTACCACCGATCCACGAGACCAGTTCTTGTCCGACTCGAAGCTGATCCACAAGAACGCCAGCCTGTTGACCACGTTGCAAGTGCTTCCAACAAAGAACTCCATCATCCGATCTGGCTCGGATGCACCACCTCGCACACTGCGACCCGCAACGGAGACGAACCCGATTCCTCCCCTTCTTCGCCTTGTCTTCATCCACTCTGTGCACCTCCGTATCCTCTCTGGTCAGCCCAATAAACGCATGCGGCCTTGCTCTTGACGGAATTAGGTGCAAGGCTTGGCAGAAGATATGGAGCGACTCGTCGTAGTTGCCCCAAAGCGTATCGTAGTGGTAACAATGACGGCACGTCTTGGATAGAGCGGAATCCGGCTGGCTTACCAGCGAACGCCCGCCACTGGGCACGCTTCTGGCGATCTTTGGTGAACCCTGTGGTGAGAGCCAGTGGCGGATAGTCGACGTTGGGAAGCCGGGCCGTCTGCGTCGATCGCCAGCCAGGTCCCGAAGGGGGCTTGCGTAGTCAGGTCGTGGAATGGAAGTACGCTGAGCAGGCAGACGACGCCCTGCGTAACGCGCCTGCCGGCCTCGGCGAATCTTCCTGCCGCGGCACTTAACTCGTTCCCGCCACCATACGAAAAACGCCCCTGGTCCGATTGCTCAGACCAGAGGCGTCGGTATTCAACAACCGAGCCGTTTACAGCTCGATCGACTCCACCTCGGCGACGAACCTTGCGGCGTCGTCGTTCAGGTACGAGGCGACCACATGGAACACGGCGTCACTGAAGCCACCGATGTTCAGGATGTCGTCACGTTCGGGAGCCTGCGTCGAACCGTACGGCTGGATGTCGATGCAGACCAGCTTCGGCGCGTCTGTGCCCATCCACTGCTGGTTCGCTACGAACGTCTGCCATTCGGACAGCACGCCCGTCGCACCTTGACGGCCGTAAGCGAACGCTTGGTTTTGGTACACCCAACTCTGGTTGTCGCTCACCAGCACCGCGCCCGCAAACTGTCGCTGGCGGTACCTGGTGTTCGCCTGACGCAGCGGGATCGAGCAGTCGGTTCCACCGCCGCCGTACTTCGCCAACCGCTCCGAAAGACTCAAGATCGAGTCGGACGGATCAAGGCGGACGTCGTACGCCCGAGTGTCGAACGGAATGATCACACTGTCCGGGTTCTTGCGCAGGATCGCCGCAGCGAACAGGGCCGCTACGTCGACACAGCGCATCTTCGTCGTGCCGCCTCGACCACGGTAACCCGTGACCGGGCAACTCATCGAACCGGACGTGTCCAGACCGATGACGACTGGACCCGGCAGCTCCGGCACATTACCGCACGCGATCTCGGCGGCCTGATGCAGTGCCGTCTTGATCTTGTGCGGAACTTCCGGTGCAGCGTTCATGTACGCCGCCAGGAACTGGTACGGGAACTGGCGTGAGCGGCGGATCTCATCGGCGTCCGCCAAGCGGCTTGCCACGTAATCCACCATCTCTGTGTCAGGACCCTCTGTGTCGCAATTTCCCGACTCAGAGAGTCGGTCTACAGTGAACACCTTGCGACGCAGCAGCGTGTTGAGGTTCATCCGCAGCGCCTGTGGTCCCATCTGGCGGGCGATCGCCTTCCAGACGAGCGGACCCTGGGCCGCGTCGGCCAACAGGTCCCAACGAACCTGCAAGTCACCTGCGATCAGCGCCTGCGCTTCGGCAGTAGCGGCTTGGCGGTACGCGATCAGACCCTGGACCTGCGCCGGCAGGTCGGCCTCGGTCGCCGGAGCCCACTTCTCGGTCTCCTTGTCCGTCAGCCAACCGAACAGCGCGCGCCGCTGGTTGTCCTTCGGCGTCGGGCGAGCCATCCGCAGCACGTCGCGCAGGCTCGGATCGTTACCGACGGAAGCCGACAGCAGCTTGCCGACCGATGCCTCGTTCAGCCAGCGCTGGAAGGCCCGCTGCAAGCTGGACGACAGGCTGGTGCGACCGAGCTGTCCGCTGCGGATCATCTGGAACATGGTGCGCAGAACGCGACCGTTGTCCACGACCCGATCAAACACGCGGTGCATCAACTCAGGGTCCCGCTTCGACAGCACGACCAACAGCGCGGCCGGCATGTCCTTCATGTAGGCTCGCTCCCGCGCGTAGACCGCCAGCTTCGCCAGGAAGACGTTGTCGTCGACCTGGTCGATCAGCTTGCGCATCGCGTCGAGCTGGGTCTCGGCGCTGGCGTAGTAGGCACCCCCAAAGCAGCCGGTGGCCGCCATCTGGGCCAGCGCATGCTTCGGCGTGAAGTTGTACGCCCGGCCTCCGGCCTCGTTGACCGCATCGGTGCGCGTGAACTTGCTCTTGATGTTGGAAAACAAAGTCTTGTTGGCCATCGTGACCTCCTTCAAAAAACGATCCGACGAAGTTTGACGCAGAGCCGCCGTACCATTCGGTACTGGGAAGCTCCCGCTTCCCTGGCGTCGTTGGTGGATGTACTCCGCACCGGCAGTCGGAACGTGTATTGGCACTCGACGAAGTTGTGGGCAGAGCGAACCCCTGCGATTACCACGCACGCGTGGGTCACAAGGTCCGGCCCCATAGATGCTCTTCTCTAAGGGGCCGGGCGGGAATCGAACCTGCTTTAGCCATGTACTCCGCTCCGGCAGTCGAGTGTGTATTGTTCCCGACGAAGTGTTCGCCAGAGGAAATCTCCGCGTGTCTTCCCGTTTCACCACAGTGCCCTGGGGAGCACTGGCGGGACTCGAACCCGCACGATCTTGCGATCACAGAGTCCTGATGTACTCCAGCAGGCAGTCGGGATGTCGTTTCAAATGATCGACGAGGTTGTTGAACCAGAGACGTACGGTGCTCTGCCATTGAGCTACGGCGCTAGGTCTTCAAGTCGCGCCGGTGGGACTCGAACCCACAACCCCCGGGTAATGAACCATGTACTCCAATCCGGCAGTCGATCATGTTTCGGTGGCGACGAGGTTTTGTGGTCAAATGCTTTTCAGCTCCCAAAGCTGATGCAATCCGAACCGGCAGTTGGTTGGCCAGAGACGCCGGTGGGAGTCGAACTCACTTCGATCGGGGCAACACGCGGTCGGTGCCCGGGCGAACCCCGTCTTGTGGTTCCGAAGACCACCGTGCGTCCATGACGCTCACCAGGCATGAACTTGGGTACCAACGATACGAACATCGCCGGTTACCGATCATTGACAGTTATCCGTCGCAGCCGGTTCGCACTCTTTGAGAAAATCTTCGATTCTCACCACAGTATCCCGAACCTGGACTTGAACCAGGGCCTGAACCTTCAGCGGGTCCCATGCAATCCGCTACACCACGGGGACTAAGAGCCGACGACTGGCTTCGTGTCTAGCTTGTGACGGAATTACAATCACATGCAAATCCCTATCCCTCGTTCCCAGGCCCTGCCTGGGCACGCGCTGCCGCAGAGGCTCTGCCTCGCGATGTGCAGGCAGAGCCTGCAAAGCTATGGGTTCCCAGGCAGAGCCTGGGAGCCAGAACCAAGAGCCTAGGAACCAGAACCATGGGTAATCGTTTCGTTCCCACCCAGAGCGCGGGAACGAGGACTAACCGACCGCAGAGCTGGTGAAGCTGGATTCCGAGCCATTCCAAAAAAGCGTGTCATCCGCGGTCGGACTGGCCGTCGGCGCTGCGGTACAACAGCCCCCTGGTCTTGAAGTGTGTTTCATGGTCGTCGTGTTCAAGTGCTTCCGTGGCCTTCGATGTGTCGCCCCTTCAGGGCTCTGGCGGGATGTGGTGGGCGCGGAACCCAGGGCGGCGGCCGGGCGCGAGCGAAGCTCGCGGAACGGCCGCGGCCCTGGGCTACGATGAGCCTGCCCCTTCGGGGCGATAATTTGGTAGATCAATCGGAGGTGAATGTCGCGATCATGGGACCGCGCGGTTGGTGCGCCCGTTCAGGG
>RFIQ01000245.1 GCA_003695565.1 Planctomycetota bacterium
GGCTTCGATAA
Source organism: Planctomycetota bacterium (assembly GCA_003695565.1). Classification (GTDB taxonomy): domain Bacteria; phylum Planctomycetota; class Planctomycetia; order Pirellulales; family Pirellulaceae; genus Aureliella. The sequence goes on from RFIQ01000245.1 coordinate 12, forward strand.
TGCTCATGGGTTCCTCTTTCCGTCTGGAGAATTCTGACTGATGTTTCGATACTCTGGCTTGTTTGTGACGTGTTACCGTTACCTATTGCCGTGACGTGTTGCCGTATCGGAGAACGAGCCACCCCGTGGCCGGCGTCGGCTCGCGTTTTCTGCGCCCCTCGCGCGATCTCTCGGCTCTGCCCGCAGGCACAATCCCCGCAAGCGGAATCATGGACGGCGGCGACTGCGACCGCCCAGGCAGGGGTTGCCGGTTCGGCCAACCGCCTGGCCGGGCCGCAAACCGATCGTTGGCTATTGTCCGGATGATGCGGAAATGCACCAGCCCCACCCTTCGCTCCAACCGCTGGTCGCGTGAATTGGGTTTTCCGAGTACCATCGGACGCAGCACTTCGAGCCCGCGAGGGTGTAGAGCCTTACGGGGGGCCCCGCCCAGCGGCCGTTCCTCGCGGAAAGGCTGCTCCTCAACCGCATTCCATGCACCGCCGAGATGGCCTTTCCTTGGCCCTGCAATTCTTCCTTCACTCACCGTCCACTTCATCAATCGCGAGCAATGGTCCATGTTCTCAGGTCTCGTCGAATCCCTTGGATCGGTCGCGGCATGCACGCCTGAAGGCCCCGGCGTGCGGCTCCGCATCCAGCGGCCGGCCGCCTTCACCGACGTCGGCATGGGCGACAGTATCGCAATCAACGGTTGTTGCTTGACCGTCGTCGCTCTGGCCCCAGACTGGCTGGAGTTCCAAGCGGGCGAGGAAACGTTGTCCAAGACCACGCTTGGCCGATTGCAACCAGGCGCGAGCGTGAATTTGGAGCGCGCCTTGGCTCTCGGCGATCGCTTGGGGGGGCACCTGGTCACCGGCCACATCGATGGCATCGGAACTCTGTCCGAGCGGCGCGATCACGACCAGTGGTGCGATATGTACTTCGCCGCTCCCCGGACGCTGCTCCGACAAATGGCAGCAAAGGGCTCGATCGCTGTCGACGGAGTCAGCCTGACGTTGGTCGAGGTCACCGATACCCTGTTCTCGGTGGCGTTGATTCCACATACCCTAGCCAACACCACGCTGGGAGAGCTCCGTCCCGGAGCCCCCGTCAACCTGGAGACCGATCTGTTGGCCAAGTACGTCCAGCGACAGTTGGAAACGCGGTCGTGGGACGCGTGAATTCCAGACGGCAGGGCAACAGTCGGCGGAACAGCCCCCTTGCTCGCCAACACCTCGCCAAAACCTTGATAGAGTATTGATCATGTCTGAGCGGCAGACGCTTTCCTACCTGCAACGTCGATTCCAGTCGGCCGGACTGCAGCCGCGGACGCGGTACGGTCAGAACTTCCTGATCGACCTGAATCTAGTCGAACTGATCGCTCGATCGGCGGAACTCTCCCCTCGTGACGTGGTGTTGGAAGTCGGCACCGGCATGGGATCGCTGACGAAGATCATGGCTGGCCGCGCCGGGCACGTTGTAACGGTCGAGGTGGACGGCGAGCTGGCGGAGCTGGCTGGGGAAGAATTGGCGAGTTGCTCCAACGTGACTCTGTTGCAGACCGACGCGCTGAGGAACAAGAACGAACTGTCGCCACTGGTGCTGGAGACCATCCGATCGAAGATGTCCGAGGTGTCCGGAGCGCGATTTAAGTTGGTGGCCAATCTTCCCTACAACGTCGCCACACCGATTCTGTCGAATCTGCTGCACGTCGACCCTTGGCCCCAGCGCATGGTCGCCACCATCCAGCGCGAATTGGCTCAGCGGATCGCTGCATCGCCCCGCAGCAAGGACTACAGCGCCCTGAGCGTGTGGATGCAATCCCAATGCCGGGTGGAGATCGTCCGCACCCTTCCCCCGTCCGTGTTTTGGCCGCGTCCGAAGGTCGAATCGGCGATCATCGATATTCGTCCGCAACGGGTATTCCGGCAGCGAATCGTTGACGTGGGCTTCTTCCACGACCTGGTGCGGAAAATTTTCTTGCATCGCCGTAAGTTTCTGCGCAGTGCGTTACTCAGCGCGGTCAAAGGTATACTAGACAAAGCGGCCGTCGACCAGGTCCTGGCAGAGATGGGGTTGACCGGTCAAGAGCGGGCCGAGGAATTGACGCCCCAGCAGATGATCGAGCTGGTCGACTGCGTGCGCCGCAACGCAGTTCGGCCTCCGGAGTGAGGCAGCGACCGGGCCCGCACGGCGATCGCCCTGGTCCGCCGCCGGTCTCGGGGTGCCTGGTGCGTTTTCGACTTGAATTAGCTGAAAGGTCTTAGAACCGGATGAACAGCCGTCCTACATCGCCCGACGAAAGCCTCCTGCCGCCAGGGACGATGGTCGGCCCGTATCGCATCGAGCGATTGTTGGGGCGCGGCGGCATGGCGGACGTTTACTATGCCGTGCATCAGGATCTCCTGCGTCCCGCGGCGATCAAGATCCTGCGGGCGACGCTGGCATCCGATGACCAGCACTTGCAGCGGTTTCAGCAGGAAGCTCGCGCGGCGGCCAGCCTGGTACACCCCAACATCGTTCAGGTGTACGACGTGCGACTGGATGGCCCCTATCGCTACATTGCCCAGGAGTACATCCCGGGCATGAATCTGCGGCAATACATGTCGCGCTCGGCCCAGGATGCATCTGCCGCCCCCGCACAGGACGATGCTGGGGGCGAGGGCGAGGGCGATCGACCGCTGCCGATCGGCGAGACGCTGAGCATTCTGTTGCAAATCCTTGCGGCGCTGACCAAGTCGCATCGGGCCGGGATCGTGCATCGCGACATCAAGCCCGAGAACATCATGTTGACGCAGGAGGGGGATGTCAAAGTCGCCGACTTCGGTCTGGCGCGCGTGCTGTACGGAGATGACCCGCAGCTAACTCAGGCGGGCACCACCATGGGAACGCCGCTGTACATGAGCCCCGAACAGATCCAGGACGGCAAAGTCGACATTCGCAGCGATTTGTATTCTCTGGGCGTGACGCTGTATCACATGCTGACCGGTCACCCGCCGTTCACCGGCGACACGCCGCTGGCGCTGGCCATGAAACATGTGCAGGCTACGGCGCCCGACATTCGAGCGGAACGTCCAGACATTCCTGATTCGTTGGCCCAGTTGGTGATGCGGTTGCTGGCCAAAGACCCCGACCTGCGGTTTGCCGACCCGATGCAGGTCTTGGATTTTCTCCGCCAGCACCGGGAGGGTGATTTGGCCGAACACTGGCCCGATGCGACGATCCCCTTGCCCCGGGTGGCGCCGCAGACAGGCCCCTATCAGGCCACGGTAGAATTGCATTCGCGTTTGCTCTCGCAACGGCGTCAACAGCGTCGTCGCGCGGCCATCTACCTGGCGGCCCTGGCGCTCGGCTTGGGCGCGCTGGCGGTCGGATTCGCCGCCACCTATCGCGGCGAGATCTTGCCGGAATCCACCACCACGGTCTTTCGCGATATCCCTCGCCAGGAATCGGCGCGCGAACAGTACTTGCTGGCTCTGCTCAGCAACGACCTGCACGCCCTGGATAAATGGGAAGCGGTGGAGTTTTACTTCCCGCCCGCGGAGAGCGAATCGAACCGCACGTACGCGGCTCAGGCCGCCATCCAATTGGCTCGTGCCCTGCAGGCCCGGCGAGAGTTCGATGCTGCCCTGCGGACGCTCGATCGCGTCCTCGGTGACCGACAACTCGCACCCGTGTATCACGCCCTGGCCTGGCTTCAAAAAGCCGACGTGTATGACGCCTTGGAGGATGACGCCAGGTTCCAGGAAGCCTTCGAGGCCGCGCGGAAGATCGTCAGCCAACCGACGTTTCCGACCGGAGATCGACAGAAGATCAACGCCGTAGTGAAGCGACTTTCGCCCCGCTTGTCGCGTTTGTGGCTGGGCGATTGATGGATCAAAGCGTGCGGAAACGTAAGCAACCCGGTGCGACGACTCGGTCTTGACCGGGCAACGCAGGAACCGCCGCCGGATCGGGTTTCAACGTCGAGACGCGAAGCCGCAAGGACGCCAGCAAGGACCTGGTGGTCCCGAAATGCCCCCGATCAGCAGACCTCCCCGCTGCCCGTTACTCCAGTTCTCCTTGGGGATAGGAACCCAGCACGTCCAGACGTTGCGCGTGCTGGCGCAATTCCTCCAGCGCCGCGGACACGGCTGCCTCGTCTCGGTGGCCTTCGAATTCGATAAAGAACAAATACTCGGACGGTGCGTCGGTCAACGGAAAGGATTCGATCCAGGTCATATTGATCGCTGCATCGCGAAAGACGTTCATGGCATCGGCCAGCGCACCAGGGCGATGGGCCAGACGCAGGATGATCAGAGTCTTGTCGCGTCCGGTGGGCTGGGGCTGGCGGTTGCCGATGATCACAAACCTGGTGATGTTGCGAGGATTATCCTCGATATTCTCGTTGATAATATCCAATCCGTGCTGGATACCGGCTTCGCGACTGGCAATCGCCGCCACGCCAGGCAAGCGGGCGGCATCGGCGGCGGCGGCGGCCGTGCTGGCGACTTCCACCACCCGAGCTGTGGGCAGGTGGCTGGCCAGCCAACCGCGGCACTGCGACAACGCCTGCGGTTTGCTGCGCACTTCGGTGATCTCCGCCCTCCGGCACTTGCCCAGCAGGCAGTGATGAATGGGCAGCAGAATTTCGCCGCATACCGTTACGGGGAAACGAGCAAACGTGCTGAGGGTATCCACCACGCGGCCATCCGTGCTGTTTTCCACGGGGACCACTGCCAGGGACGCATGGCCTCGCACGACCTCCTCGAACGCCGCTTCGATGGTCGCCACCGGGGCCAGGTCGACTCCCATGCCGAAGTGCTTGATGGCAGCCAGATGGCTATAGCTGAACACCGGCCCCAACGCTGCGACGCGTTCCCCCGGCAGGGCCACCCGGCGACAGATACTGACCGTATGTCGCCACCAATTCTCCAGGATCACGGGTGGCAAATCGAATCGTTCAGCCAATAACACCAGTTCATTGGGGGGCCGAGTGAACTGCAGCGCATCCTCGGCTGGGGCCTCGACACGCTCTGCCGCCCGACGGCTGCGTTCCAACC
>RFIQ01000246.1 GCA_003695565.1 Planctomycetota bacterium
GAATCCAGCAGGCTCTTGGTGTTGCGCGTCAAATAGTCCATGGCGAAGTGGATCCCTTGCAGGTCCCGCCCAGGGCAGCGGGCCGTTGGATCGAACGGTTTGGTGGCGCCGGTCGCCAGCAGCACGGCGTCGAACTCCTGCAGCAAATCTTGCGGATCGATGAACTGGATCTGGCACCCTCGTTCTTGCATGATTTGCGTCATGTGGCCTGGGGCGAAGTCCTCGGGCCGGCCTACGTGCGCACAGGTCACGAACTGGACCCCCTCCTGCTCCAGCAATCGAATCCGCCGTTGCACGACGTCCTTGCCCAGCTTCATCCAGGGAATGCCGTACATCAACAGGCCGCCGATCCGATCCGCCCGCTCGTACACGGTGACCTGGTGGCCGACCTTGTTCAATTGGGCGGCCGCCGCCAGGCCAGCTGGCCCGGAACCGACGATCGCCACGCGCTTGCCCGTACGCGACTCGGGGGGGTGCGGTTGGACCCATCCTTCGGCGAACCCGCGATCGATAATCGCGTTCTCGATGTTCTTGATGGTAACGGCCGGTTCGATGATCCCCAGGACACATGCCCCTTCGCAGGGAGCTGGACAAGCCCGGCCGGTGAATTCGGGGAAATTGTTGGTGCGGTGCAAACGCTCCAACGCCTCGCGCCACCGCCCCTGGTACACCAGATCGTTCCACTCCGGGATCAGGTTGTCGATCGGGCAGCCGGTATCGGACTGGCAGAAGGGGACGCCGCAATCCATGCACCGCGCGCCCTGAATCTGCAATTGCTGGGGATCGGCGGGGGTGAAGATCTCGCCGAAGTCCTTAATGCGCTCGGCCGCATCCCGGTAGGGAACTTGCTTGCGTGGATACTCTTTGAATCCCGTTGGTTTTCCCATGACTGATCGATCTTGCTGAAGTTATTGAATGGAATCGTGTGGCAGCGGTCCCGCAGCAGGGGGTTCCGCACCTCTGCACCGGAATCGGCGCCGGTCCTCTAATTGCTCATGGCTTCGTCATGCACTTGAGCCTCGCACTCCTCGTCATGGCGTGCGCGTTCTTCAAGCACACGTTTGTAATCGATGGGGAAGACCTTGACGAACTCCGTTAGCACATCGGGCCAGCGATCGATGATGCGCTGGGCCACGGAGGACTTCGTCAACGCCGCGTGTTGTTCTAGCAAGTCCAGCAACTCCATTTTGTCCTCTTCGCTCTCCACATCCTCCAACAACACGGTGCCCAGGTTGCACTTGATGCGGAAGGCGTCGCGATCCGGGGCCCATACGTAGGCGATACCGCCGGACATGCCGGCAGCGAAATTGCGCCCGGTGGGGCCGATGATCACCGCTCGGCCCCCCGTCATGTATTCGCAAGCATGATCGCCCACTCCCTCGACGACCGCCCAAGCACCGCTGTTGCGGACGCAAAAACGCTCTGCCGCACGTCCGCGGAAAAAGGCGTATCCCGCTGTCGCTCCATATAGGCACACATTGCCAACGATGATGTTGTCTTCGGGCACAAAGGTGCTCTCGGCGGGAGGGTAGACGATCAACCGGCCGCCCGATAAACCTTTCCCGACATAGTCGTTGCAATCCCCTTCGACTTCCAACGTGATCCCCCGCGTCAACCAGGCGCCCAGGCTCTGTCCGGCCGAGCCCTGGAGTTTGATGTGGATCGTGCCCTCGTCCAGGCCTTCACCGCCCCATCGCTTGGTGACTTCGTGGCTGAGGATCGTTCCGACCGTACGATTGGTGTTGACGATGGGCAACTCCATCCGCACCGGCTCGCCTCGTTGGATGGCCGCCTGGCAGCCGGGAACCAGGTGCGTGCGGTCCAACGACTTGTCCAATCCATGGTCTTGCTGCATGCTGCAATAGAGCGTGGACTGCGGATTCAGCGGTTTGGCGGGCGTCAACAAAGGCGTCAAATCGAGCCCGTCCGCCTTCCAATGGTCGATGGCCGCTTCGGCATCCAGCATCTCGGTCCGGCCTACCATTTCATTGAAGGTGCGGAATCCCAATTTGGCCATGTATTGCCGGACCTCTTCCGCCACCATGAACAGGTAATTCACGACGTGCTCGGGCCTGCCGCGGAACTTCTCTCGCAGCACCGGGTCCTGCGTGGCGATGCCCACCGGGCAAGTGTTCAAATGGCACTTGCGCATCATGATGCATCCGAGCGTAATCAAGGGAGCGGTGGAAAAGCCGACTTCCTCAGCCCCCAACAGGGCGGCGATGACGACGTCCCGTCCGGTCTTCATCCCCCCATCGGTTTGCAACACCACGCGACTGCGGAGATCGTTCATCACTAGCGTCTGATGGGTCTCCGCAATCCCCAGCTCCCAGGGGAGACCGGCGTGTTTGATGCTGGTCAATGGCGAAGCGCCCGTGCCGCCGGTGTCACCCGAAATCAGGATGTGATCGGCTTTGGCCTTGGCCACTCCGGCAGCGATCGTTCCCACGCCGACTTCCGAAACCAGTTTGACGCTGACCCGCGCTGCAGGGTTGGAGTTCTTCAGGTCATGGATCAACTGCGCCAGGTCTTCGATGGAGTAGATGTCGTGGTGGGGCGGCGGGCTGATCAACCCCACGCCAGGGGTCGAATAACGGATGCGGGCGATCGTCTCGTCGACTTTATGCCCCGGCAACTCCCCGCCCTCTCCCGGCTTGGCCCCTTGCGCGATCTTGATCTGCAATTCGTCCGCGTTGGTCAAGTAGTGGGCGGTGACCCCGAAGCGGCCGGAGGCGATCTGCTTGATCGCCGAGCGTTTCGAATCCCCGTTGGGCAGTGGTTCGAAGCGGATCGGGTCCTCGCCCCCCTCCCCCGTGTTGCTCTTGCCGCCCAACCGGTTCATGGCGACCGCCAGCGTTTCGTGCGACTCGGCGGAGATCGATCCGAAGCTCATCGCACCGGTACAAAACCGCTTGACGATCTCACTGGCTGGCTCGACCTCCTCCAGCGGGATTTCACGAGCCGGATCCTGTTTGAACTTCAGCAACCCGCGGAGGGTGTACCGGCGGCGATTCTCCTGATTGACTTCTTCGGCGAACCGCCAGTAGGCCTGGCGGCTGTTCGTCCTCGCCGCCATTTGCAAATCCGCGATCCGCGTGGGAGTCCAACCGTGATTCTCGCCGTCGGCCCGCCAATGGAATTCGCCGGGATTCGGCAGGGTGGGCAAACTAAATTCCTTGCGGAGCGGATATCCCAGGGCGTGGCGGCGAAGTGTTTCATCGGCGATGACATCGAACCCGACTCCCTGCACGCGGCTGGGAGTGTGCGTGAAACACTTGTCGATGACTTCGTCCCGCAACCCGACCGCTTCGAAAATCTGAGCGCCTTTGTAGGACTGCAGTGTGGAGATGCCCATCTTGGCCATCACCTTGAGCATGCCCTTGGCCACCCCTTTGCGGTACGCTGCCACGATCTTGTCATCGTCTGAGAACTCGCGTTCGTCCAGCAGCCCGTCCCGCCGCGCTTGCCACAGGCTCTCGAACGCCAGATACGGATTGATGGCGTCGGCGCCGTACCCGACCAGCAAACAAAAGTGATGAACTTCCCGCGCCTCACCCGACTCCACGCCGATGCCGATCTGGGTACGCAAATTGTTGCGCACGAGATGGTGGTGCACACAACCCGTTGCCAGCAGGCTTGGCAATGGCACGCGGTCCTGGCCGGTGGCCCGGTCGGACAGGACCAGCATGCTGTACCCATCGCGAATGGCCTGTTCCGCTTCAACGCAAATGCGATCCAGCGCCGCCGTCAGGCCCGACTTGCCATCGCTGCGGGCGAACGTGATGTCGATGACCTGAGTCCGCCATCCACGATGATCCATTTGCTTGAGGGCCGCCATTTCCTCGTTGGTCAAGATCGGATGGGGAATCAGCAAACGATGGCAATGCTCGGGCGTGGCCTCAAGCAGGTTCTGTTCCGGCCCCACATAGCATTCCAGCGACATGATGACCTCTTCCCGAATCGAATCGATCGCCGGGTTGGTCACCTGAGCAAACAATTGTTTGAAGTAATCGTATAGCATCCGCGGGCGGTCGCTGAGGCACGCCAGGGCGCTGTCGTTACCCATCGAGCCGACGGGGTCGCGTTTGTCGCGAATCAGGGGCAGCAACATGAACTGCATCGTCTCGGTGGTAAAGCCGAACGCCTGCATCCGCTGCAGCAAGGTATGCGGGTCGAAACCGTGCGCGTCGTCTGTCGGCGGCAGGTCGGACAATTGAATGCGTTGTTCCTTCAACCATTGCCGGTACGGCTGGCGCGTAGCGAAGTCGCGTTTCAGTTCCTCGTCGGGAACCAGCCTGCCCTGCTCGAAATCGACTAGGAACATCTGCCCGGGCTGCAAACGTCCCTTGGCTTTCACCAGCTTGGGGTCGACCGGCAGTGCCCCTACCTCGCTGGCCATGATGACCCGGTCGTCGTGCGTCAAGTAATAGCGCGAGGGACGCAAGCCATTGCGATCCAGCACCGCGCCGATGTAATGACCATCGGTAAAGCTGATCGATGCCGGCCCATCCCAGGGCTCCATCAGGCAGGAGTGGTACTCGTAGAATGCCCGTTTCTCCTCCGGCATCGTTTCATGCTTTTGCCATGCCTCGGGAATCATCATCATCACCGCTTCTTGCAACGTCCGGCCGTTCATCAGCAGGAATTCCAGCACGTTGTCGAAGGTTCCCGAGTCGCTGCAATCCGGCTCGCACACGGGGAATAATTTGCTGAGCTGGTCGCCGAACAAGGGGCTGGCCACCTTCCCCTGGCGGGCCGTCATCCAATTGATGTTCCCTCGCAATGTATTGATCTCGCCGTTGTGGCTCATGAAGCGGAACGGCTGGGCGCGGTCCCAACTGGGGAACGTATTGGTGCTGAAGCGCGAATGCACCATCGCCAGATGCGACGTGTAATCCGGGTCGCTCAGGTCGGGGTAATACTTCAAGACCTGTTCCGTGTTGAGCATCCCTTTGTAGATAAGGACCTTGGATGACAGGCTGCAGATATAGAACAGTTTGCGTTCCCGCAGCCGCGTGTCTCCCCGCAATACATGCGAACTGCGCTTGCGGACGGCGTACAGCAAGCGTTCGAAATCGTCTCCCTGCGGCCCGTCGGAGGCGATCACCAGCATCTCGATGTGGGGTTCGGCCGCCCGGGCGGCCGGGCCCACATTGGCCTCGTCGGTCAATTGGGGAACCTTTCGCCATCCCACCAATCGCAGCCCGTACTCCTCGATCAGGCGGTTGACCGTCTGCTGGCACGTCGCGCGTTCACCAGCATCGCGGGGCAGAAAGACGATCCCGGCACCAAAACGGCCCGCCGGCGGGAGATCGGCTTTCAGTTCCCGATCGGCCAGTTTCGCAATAAACTCGTGCGGCAGGGCCGTCAGTATGCCCGCGCCATCACCGGTGTTCTCTTCGCAACCGCATCCGCCACGATGCTCCATGTTCATCAGCAACGTGTGTGCGTCGAGCACGATCTGATGGCTGCGATGCCCCTTGATATGCGCCACGAACCCCACGCCGCACGAGTCGCGTTCGTTGCGCGGGTCATAAAGGCCATATCGGTCTGGCAGATGAATACGCGGTTGCATGGTTTCTCCCTACCTTCAATCGGCTCCAAAATTCTTGCACTTCTATTTGTTTTCGATCGGTGGCCCCGCTCCAGCTCTCAGGCCAGATGCAACGAGCGGTCCCCTTCGCCGGGCGTCGGGTTCGGCGCCTCCGCTGGTCTCTCCGCCACTGTGGACTCGGCCATGCGATCGAGCAACAGCTCCATCACGCACCGCGCGGACTTGCCCAACACCTCGTCCTTGCGCAATACCAGCCCCAGCGGCCGCTCCAATTCCAGCCACGGACACGGCAGGGCCACCAGCGTGCCATCGGCCAGGTCGTCGCGGATCGACGGTTCCGGCAAGAACGCCACGGCCGAATTGACTTCCAACGCATGGCGTACCGAGTCGATATTGTCCAGCTCCGCAGCGATCTGCATGGTGACCCCCAATTGCCGCAGGTAGCGGTCGATTTCATGCCGGATTCGCAACTTGGGAGCAAACGCCACCAGGCTTTCACGCCGCAATCGCTCGGGGGGCACCTCCTCCTCGTGCGCCAAGGGATGATCGGCTGGGGCCACCAATGCCATCCGCTCCACTCGCCACAACTCGGCCGATAACGACGCGCTGGCCTGCGGATAACTGACCAATCCGAAATCGACCGTCCCCTGCTCTACCTGGCGATAAACCTCGTCCGGATGGCAAAACCGAAAACGTACATCCAAGTTGGGATACGCGTCGCGAACCCGTTTCTGCAATTCGGGCAGGTAGCTCAAACCGATGCTATAAATGGCCGCGATCGATACCGTGCCGGACACGTCGTTGCCCACCGCCCGAATCTCTTCCACCAGCGAATCGAACTCGCGCACAATCCTCTGGCACCCGAAATGGAAAACGCTCCCCTCCGGCGTCAGCAGGAACGGACGTTTGCTTCGGTCGAGCAACTGAGCACCGACGTGCTCCTCCAGTTGTTGCACAACCTGGCTGACACCGCTCTGCGTCATGCCGTTGGCCGCCGCCGCTTTGGAAAAGCTGCGGTGCTCGACCACATCACAAAACACTTTCAAATATCGCAGATGCATCGAAGCTGTAACTCGCGATTATAAAGCAATGCACTCGCCAGACGGCCTCGGGAGGAATCGTCTTTCCACCCTCTGAATGCAATTCTCAACCTCTCACCGCAACGCCCTGCCCAACGGGCGTCGCCCCGGCCCAGATCAAGTGGTGCCAATAACGGGGCAAATCGCCACCTAGCAGCCCCAAGCCGGGCGTTTCAGATCCCACAAAGCCTTGTACTATCACTTTTTTTGATAGTTCTCTTCAGGGCATAAGTGACTCTGGTTTTAGGAATCTATTCAACCAGAGGGCCCCAGTCAATGACTGGGCGGGAAAAAAGGCCGATTCGGGGGACTGCGGCGATATCGTATCGCTGGAGACCAAGCTTACTTGTCCCCCGAAGGAGCCCCTCGCTGAGGAAGTGTAAGCGAGTAGAGAATCACTACGGCGCCGCTAGCGATCAGGCTCCAAGGGATCCACTCGGCCGGTTTGACCGTTTTTCCCGCCCCAACTTGCATGGTCCGTGGCGGGGAGAAGAGGCCGCCCGATACCTGGACCGTTTGGGGCTGGTCGCTGACCAGCGTTGCGCTATCGATCATCAGGCATTCGACGCCCAGAATGACCAGCATGGTTCCGACGGCAAAAAAGAACGATCGCCACACGGGCAATATCTCCTGAGGAAGGTCTGCGAGGCACCGTCTTCGGTATCGGTAAAGTGCTGGTCAGCAATCCTCGCATCGTGGGCCGGTTTTCCTCTTCAGTCCCCTTCCCCCCTCGCGCATTCGCACCAAACCCTACCATCTGAACTCCAACGAGCGGGCCAAGCCTCGTGGTATCGCTGCGGACACGGACCGGCGACTGCGCGCAATGTCTGGCGAGTTGGGGGTGATGGACGCAAACCAGCACGTCACACCGGACTTCTTTGGCTGTACTCACCGAGCCGAACAGTGGCACGACGATGGCGAAGAGAGGAATCGGAGCATTTCGTTTCTCGGTTGCATCATCGTTCAAAACTGCTGGTAACCCGAGGCCTGCCGTAGCCCGGCACTCCTAGTCGGGCCGTTGAGCACTCGACTAGGAGAGTCGAGCTACGAGAAACCATGCGTCGAAGCGTAAGGGTGGTGGGTTGCGATGCGGGAATGCGGAACGTCGCCATCGGCACGATGGTTTGTGCTATCATCTCGTTTGCTTCCAGGACGGTTGGGGACGATGCAGGACGAGGTGATTGCGTTCTGTTACAACGGGTCGGTTGGCGTAGCGAATTCGTGAAGCGACCGTTCGGTGACTCTAGGCCTCCCCGCTTCCGGTTGGGATGACGAGTTCTCGGCGCGGGCAATTCCCAGTAGATGTGTGGTTGTGGGTGCGATGAAGACGCGGAATTGGATTCTGGTGTTCGGGGCAGTGGCGCTAGCGGTCGGCGTGTGGTTGGTCTACCGCGGCGGGGAGGAGCGGC
>RFIQ01000247.1 GCA_003695565.1 Planctomycetota bacterium
GCCTTCGCAATCGTCTCAACTACGCCGTCGAGTGGACAGCCATGCATCCACCCCATCGCCCGCGGGAGACAACCGATTACGCCAGCTGGGATTGCCTGGTGACCGATGACGGCAGCCGGACATTGGTCGACCGTTCATTGGGTGAGAGTTTCCATAGCGGGAGTGGAGCGGTCGCTGAGACGCTTTGGGTATACCTACGTAACAGCGGCGCCCTCGATCGATTGCGGCAGGGGCAGAGCACACGGATCTTCGAGGTGGGGCTGGGGGCTGGAATTGCCTTGGTAATGACCGCCGCCGCAGCGGAATCCTGGAACGGCCCCCTGCTCTACGCGGCGATCGATCGGCAGTTGCCTCCTTGGGACCTAATCGAGCGGCTGAATCCCGCCTCGGCCATCGACTCGTTGATGCACCAAGGTCGTACCGCAGAACTGATGCTGCCCGCGCACTACCCGGAGACGGTTTCCCGCACGCACGCGGAGCTCGTTCGGGCAATCCGACAGTACCAGCAGAACACCGGTGCGGCCGACTACATCCAGAGTAGCCCGCCCGTCCCTGGCGGAATCGCAAAACAACAGAAGTTAGGGGCGAGTGCCAACGGCTATGGGTCGCCACCGATGCCGATCCCCAGTACAACCGCCCCAGCGAACCTGCACGAGATTTCCTTTCACCTGGGCGCCAACACCAAAGTACACCTGTTCATCGGCGATGCGACCGCATTGGCGGCGGACGAGCGATTTACCAGCCAGGCGTTCGACTGCATTTACTTCGATCCGTTCTCGCCCGACACGACTCCTGGGCTCTGGGAACCGCCAATCTTTGCGCGCATGCGGTCCATGCTTAAACCCAGTGGCGTATTGACCACCTACTGCGTGCGTCGCTCCGTGCGACGCTGCATGCAGCAGGCTGGACTGCGGCCGGAGGTTGTACCCGGACCGCCGGCGGGTAAACGCGAGGTTTTGCGTGCATGGGCCGATGTGTAATCTCGGTTGACGCGACCGGAACAAACTGGTTATTCCCCAGTCTGGAACCAATCGCAGCGGTACTCGCAATTGCAAGGGAGTGGAAAGAACATGGTAACTCGCCGACGCTGGTTTGCGGTATTGGCTGGTGTTGTGGCCTTGGGGATGTTGCCGGTGGCCCAGGCGCAGGAGGGCAACAGCCTCAATTCTGCCGAACGCTTGACGGAACGCAATGTCGTATCGCTAGAAGACCAATTGACGAAAGGGCTACGGACGTTTCGCGCCGACCAACAACAATGGATTAAACTGGTGGTCGTTGAGGTCGAAAACCAGCGTCTGCCTCGGGCCATGGTCAACGTGGTCTTCAAGTGGGCTCGCCAGCGGAATCCCAAAGTCCCATTCCCGTATTTCCAGTTCGCCATGCGGGAACTGGCCAAGCGTCGCGGAGTGATTCTGCCGTGAGTTTTCGCGGCCAGCGATAAATGGGTGGCTGGCTGGCCGCTTCGTCGGCGTGCCTCGGCTGCTGGTCCCTATTGGTGTTCTCCTGCTCGGCGCCCTGCCGGGCCCGGGTGTTCTGTGTCGCCAATGGCTTCAGCAATTGCCTGCATCAAGAAAAACATTTCGGATGCAATCAAATCGCGGCACATGTCGTACGCAGTAGTTTCCCGGTCGCTTCCGTCAGCGAACTTGGGATCCGTATACGAAAGCTGATACCGATCGGCCGACCAGGGCAGGACCGGGCATGCCTCGTGGGCATCGTCGCAACAGAACAAGGCGACAACAGGAGCCGACGGCCCACTCAGGTCACCAAGTGATTTGGAGTAGAGTTCGACCGGGGGAACGTCTTTGGCATACCGCACTTCGTAGGTCGGATTCGTGCCGCGGTCCCGGCAGGGCACCTCGAACCCAGCTCGCTGCAGGGAAGCGATGACGTTGGGATGGCACGCCGTGATTTCGGTTCCCGCGCTGGAAACTTTCAGGTCTTCCAGACCGTTCCAGTAAGCGGCCAACGTGGCTGCAACCTGTGCGAACTGGCTGCGGCGTGAGTTGTGCGTGCACAGGAACGCCAGGTGCACAGGCTGGCCGGAGCGCAGTCGAGATGCGATGCCGCGGGCGATCGTCCGCAGCAGATCTCGCCGATCAGGGGGCAGCTTGGACAAGCCCCCCTCGACCGTTTGCACCCATTGCTGGAGCGAGTTGTTGATGAGCTGGCAGGATGCCGGACCTTCCATGGATGAGACCTTCTGCGGCTAAGATGCGTGCTGCGACAATGGCTCTGGCACCAGATCTAATGTGCATGCCCGTTCGCCGCCAACGCGGCGGCGTCGACCGATTGCGCGTCGGCGACGGGCAGATCGCCACCGATATCTTCCGCCGCGTGGTGCTCGGTGGCCGGCGTGTGCGTATGCGGGAAGAACTTTTCTTGTACGACGAACACTCCAGCTCCACCCAAGTATCCCACCAGGGCCCACAGCGAGATTCGTTTGACGTACCACACGAAGTCGATTTTTTCCAGCCCCATGGCTGCCACGCCAGCGGCGGAGCCGATGATCAGGCAGCTTCCCCCCGTGCCAGCGCAGTAGGCCAGGAACAACCAGAACGTGTCATCCTTCGGATAGTCGTACATTCCGATACCGGCGGCCACCAATGGAACGTTGTCCACGATCGCGGATAGCAGCCCGATCGTCAATGCAACGACTTGCATGTTGGGCACATTGTCGGAGAGCCAGGCCGCCAGAGTTCGCAGAACCCCCGAGGATTGCAACGTGCCGACGGCAAGCAGAATTCCCAGAAAGAAGAGGATGCTGGCTGTATCGATCTTCTTCAAAACGGTCAGCACATTGGTGCTCGAGCGCGTGGTCTCATCCAAGTCATGCTTGATCATCTCGGAAATGATCCAGATGACGCTCAAGCTGAACATCATCCCCATGAACGGTGGCAAGTGCGTGATGCCCTTGAAGATCGGGACGAAGATCAATCCGCAGAATCCGAGCGCGAGGAACAATTGGGAATGCCACGGCTTCAGCGTCTTGTCGAGGCGACTGTCGTCCGCATCAGGCCGTTCCACTTCTCCCTTCAAGATCAATGAAGCGATCGCCAAGGGGATGAACATGCAGAACAGGCTGGGGACGATCAGCGAACGCATGACCTCGATCGTGGAGATCTTGTTGCTGATCCACAACATGGTCGTCGTTACGTCACCGATCACCGTCCATGCACCGCCGGCGTTGGCCGAAACGACAATCAACCCGCAGAAAAACAGCCGGGTTTGTCGATCCTTGATCAGCTTTTTCATCAAGGAGACCATTACGATGGTCGTGGTCAAATTGTCCAAAACGGCCGACAGAAAAAACGTCAGCGTACAGACGGTCCATAGAAGCTTGACTTTGTTTCTGGTCCGGATCCGATCGGTGATGACCGAAAAGCCTTCGTAGGCATCCACCAACTCGACGATGGTCATCGCCCCCATCAAGAAGAACAAGATATAGGAGATCTCGCTAATCAAATGGAGAAATTGCCCGTGGGTCGCGTAATGAACCAGCAACTCGTGCGGTTCCATATGCCCGCCGTGGGCCATCGCCTCGGCGCGAAACGACTCCGGAACCTGATCGGGACTGATGATCGAGTCGATCCCCAGGATGTACAATGCCCAACAACCGACGCCGATGAACAAGGCCGTGGCGGCTTTGTCGATGTGCAGCGGATGCTCCAACGCGATGACGATGTACCCGATGACGAAGAGCAAAATGATCGCAGTCAGTAACATAAGTCGTGTTCTCTCTGTGTTTGCGCGATTTCTTGCATCCAGCCCGAATCGTGCATGTTTCTACTCTATCGACCCTTGGCCCCAAAAGTCGGGGGGCGACGTCATCCTGGTCGATCGCCGAATAGAAATAGCACACGCCGACTATCTTTTGCAGTCCAACTGAATTCAACTGGCAGACAATTTGGCTAAATAGTGGAAAGTGTTCCGATTTTGACGGCCGAACGCGGGCTCCGTTCGCCCCGATCGCCTCGACGGCGACCGATTCTTGTGTTTCCAGATCAGAAAACGGAGGGTGTGCGCAGGTGGCGGCCTGCGTTCGTCTTCGTGCCGCTGCACGAAGGCCCCTGGCCGCCCATCCTTCGCGGACCCGCTATTTTAAAGCTAGAATAAGGGGTTGGCGTGCATTTCGGCCCGGAAATCCGCCGGCGGTATTTCGATAGCACTTCCCCGCTGTCGGTGCCCAATTATGGATGGTGCCGCTCGATTCTGCGATGCGTGTTGGGGAAAGGGTCGGGTAGCGATTCGCGTTGCTTGAGATGGGTCCAGTTCGGATATGGCCGTACATGCCAAGAACGATTCCGCAGCTACTTCACCCTCAGGTGCTTCCTGCGCAGGTGCCCCGGGGGAGCGGGCATCGCAGCAACACGGCGGGGACGCGCGCGCCGCAGGCGAAGACGCATGCGTGGTTTCCGCTGGGAAGGAGGGTGGAGGACCGTCCTTCGGTCAGCCGACCGCCGGCGCCCCACTCCCGTTGGTTCGACGATGGATCCAGCGTCTGGCCCACTTGCTTGCACCCGAAGGTTACTTCGATCGCAATCGGCCGCCAGCCATTTTGGTGAGCTTTGTTGTCCATTTGATTCTGTTGTTGTGCCTGGCCCTGTTGAGTTTTCCCCACTTGGGAATGGACGGGGTTGCGACGCAGTACTTAACGGTTGTGGGGCCAGACTCGCGAACGCGGCAACATGCGGAAGTTTCGGTCGCTGACGCATCGCCGTCCGCTCCGCCGGCACCGGTCGAGCCGATCGATTCGAGTCCACCCCTCCAGGCGGTGCAACCTCAGACCGATCCAACCGAAACGATGCAGCGCGTTCTTAAGGAGTTGGGCGAGCGTTCCCGCAGCGCGTCCTCGCCGCCGTCGCTATCGGTATTCGATGCTGCCGACGTACACCTTTCGGCTCGCTTCGCCGCCACTGGGATAGAGGGCCGCAGCGCCGACCGCAGAGCGGAATTGGCTCGGGCGCGTGGCGGGACACGGCAGAGCGAGGCAGCGGTTGAACGGGCGCTGGCCTGGCTGGCGGAGCATCAGTTGCCCAGCGGCGGGTGGTCGCTGCTCCACGACCGGGGGCGCTGCGACGGGCGGTGTCGCAATCCGGGATCGCCCGATCGTTTCGATCCGGCAGCCACAGGTCTGAGTCTGTTGGCCTTCCTGGGCGCTGGGTACACGCACCGCGATGGCAAGTACCGTGAGACCGTGCGGCGCGGGATCTACTTTTTGATGCAAGTCATGGAAGAAACGCCCTACGGTGGGAGCTTTCTCTACCAATCCCCGCGCGGCATGTACAACCACGGCATCGCGAGCTTTGCCCTGTGCGAAGCCTACCAAATGACCGGAGACCCAGACTTGCGAGAGGCGGCTCAGAAGGCGATCGCATTCACGGTGTCTGCGCAACACTACCATGGCAGTTGGGGATACCTGCCGCAACAGCCGGGGGACTTAACGATCACCGGCTGGCAGGTCATGGCACTGAAGAGTGCTCAAGCGGCTGGTTTGGACTTCCCGGAAAACACGGTGTGGCGGATCGATCCATTCCTCCAGTCTCAGATGGCAGAGGACGGCGTCTTCTTCGGGTACACGCGACCCGGCCAGAACAACGTGTGTACCGCGATCGGAAACCTGCTGCGTTTGTTCCGTGGCACTCCGCGCAGCGATCCCAAGATCCTGGCCGCTATCGAGCACTTCCAGCGGTTGGGACCTTCTGGCGACGACATCTATTACAACTACTACGCGAGTTTGCTGCTGTTTCACATGGGCGGGGAGAGCTGGCGGCAGTGGAATCCTCGCATGCGCGATTTCCTGGTCAGTACTCAGGCAACCGAAGGTCATGAGAGGGGGAGCTGGTATTTCGAGAACCACTTCGGCCGTCAAGGCGGGCGGTTATACACGACAGCCATGGCCGCCATGACCTTGGAGGTGTACTACCGGTTCGCGCCGCTCTACCAGCACGAAGACGAGCCCTTCGAACTGTGATTCGCCCCTCCAACGCAGGTCGATTGGGCCCGGGGGGCAAACACCTCCGTCCTCCGGCGGTCTCACAGCGCTACCTGCGCGCACTAGGCGAATCGTCGGCCATGGAGTAGATTCTGGGCGGTACCGGTCGCTGGCTTGTCTGCCTGATCGACCACCGCAACGGTGGCTCTTCTTCGCATGTATCCGACGCACACCATGATCTCGGTCATCACTCCAGCTCATAACGAAGAGGCGTTCATCGAACCGGGATTGCAAGCGGTGCAGGAAGCGGCCCGGCAGGTCGAGGAGGAGGTCGAGCATATCGTGGTGCTCAATCGATGCTCCGACCGAACCGAAGCGATTGCGCAGGCCTACGGTGCCAGAACTGTAGTGGAAGATGCCAAGAACCTGAGCATCATTCGCAACGCAGGTGCGGCGGTGGCCCGGGGCGACATCCTGGTCACCATCGACGCCGACAGCCGCATGTCTCCCGGCATGCTGAAAGAAGTCCGGCGGCGGCTGGATTCGGGCAAGTACATCGGCGGTGGGGTGATGATCTATCCCGAACGCTGGTCGGTCGGAATCGTGTGCAGTGCCCTAGTCGTCGCTCCCTACCTGTTGTGGCAGGGTGTCAGCGCCGGGATGTTCTGGTGCAGGAAGGAGGATTTCGACGCAATCGGCGGTTTCGATCCTCGGTTGATCAGCGTGGAAGATGTCGACTTCGCACGGCGATTAAGGGCCTGGGGACGGACGTCCGGCAAGCGGTACGGGACGATCCTCAATGAACACATCGTTACGTCGTGCCGCAAATTCGATACATTCGGCGATTGGTACTTCGTGCGGCAACCCTGGACCGCTTATCGCATCATCCAGGGCAATCGGCAAGCGGTGGATTCGTATTTCTACGACCAACGCAATCAAGCTTCCGCGTCAGATAGTGGCGACCGGGGAAACGCTCACAAATCCAGCGCATCGAGTTGATCAAGCAGGTTGTCGAGTTCGTCGGATGTGGCCGCATCGCCTGCTGCTGCCTTCTTGGCGTCGATCCGTTGGCGAATTCCGACCTTCATCCCGACCGCTTCACGACCGGCCAGCAGCAATTGTTCGTCGCGTTCGCGAGCGGCGACTGCGATGGGGTCCTCGTCGGACTCGGGGGCGCCGAACAGTTTCGACAAATCGATCTTCAAGCCTTCGGAACCGACCGGCGCGCCGGCGATCGCCGGCGTTTTATGTTGCGGGAAAATAATCGCATTCTCCGGGCACACGCGGCTGCAGGCCGGGCATCCCTTGCGACAATTGTCCGCTTGCTCGACCATGATCGTTTCTTGCCCGTCGATCCCATACACGCCGAACAAGCAGAAATCGATGCATTCCATGCAATTGGTGCACCGGCTGTAGTCGATGACCGGATACCACCGCCGCGTGGGATGCTCGTCGATCACCGCCTTGCCATCCTCACCGAACAAGGTAAGTACCGGCGGTGCGGGGCTGCCGACGTACGTGTCGTTGGTGGGGGTTTCCAACCTTTCCAGCAAATCGAACGTGAACGGCCGAGCTGAGCCCGGGCTGCGACCGACAGAATCGCCGCTGCCGGATGAAACGTCTGCCGCGGATTCGGACGGCGCGTCGTGCGATGCTACGGGATCGGTCGCTGCGGCATGTTCCTCAGCCACCAGGTAATCCAAAATGCGTTTGATTTCGCCTGCGAAGTCCCGGGGATCTTGGCTAGCGCGAAAGTCGAGCGCGAAAATCTGGCGATGCGGGAGCGAGCGTCCAGCCAGGACACGTTGCTCGCCGGCAGCATCCTCGACCTCCTCTTCCGCGCCCTCGGCATCGTCGTCGTCCTCGTCGCCGTAGCGCAGGTCGATTTCGCCCATCCGGCCTTGGACACCGTTGCGATCCAACACCCAATGGGCAGCCCGGCTGAACAACCAACTCACCACAACGATGTCGGACTCGATCTGCCGCAGCGCCTGGAAAGATTGGCCGTCACGGGGCAGGTCGTACAGATGAGGAATCTGCAATACCGCCACGCCCGGTAGGGCAGCAGCCGCATCGGCAACGGCGCTTTCCAACTGCCGTTTCTCCGGGTTGCGACTCTGGCCGGCCGAGACGACGACTGTCAATTTCGGTCTAAGCATTGGCTTGGCCCTTGATAGTTCGTTGAGCGACCTCCCAGGCGGAAGCCAGATGTTGCAAGTATTCCGTGGGGCTGAGGAAAGTCTCGGGATCGCATTCCAGCTCGAACATCCAGCCACTCCCGTACTTGTCCAAATTGATCGCCGTGGGATCGTCCAATAGCGCTTCGTTGATTGCGTGCACGCGTCCTCCCACCGGGCTGTACAGTCCGCTTTCCGCCTTCTTGCTTTCGATGGACCCGATTTCCTGTTTCGGGTTCAGCTCCATACCTGGTTCGATTTCCAAATCGAAGAAGTAGACGTCTTGCAGTAACCGCACGGCGTAAGCGGACAATCCCAAGCGCACAAGGCGTTCGCCGCGCACCTCCGCCCACATGTGATTCTTCGCGTAGCGGCGATCGGTGGGGAATTCGGCGGCATACTCCCCCATCATGAACACCAAC
>RFIQ01000248.1 GCA_003695565.1 Planctomycetota bacterium
ACCAGCAACCGCTCGCGCAGGCATTGGCGAGAACAGATGGTCAACTGGCGGAGGAATTCGAGCGCCTGGGTCGCATTGCCGATCGAATCGCGAACGTACTGATCGAATTCGCGTCGCCGCATGTCGATTTGCGCCGATTCGGCCCCCATCGCTTTGATCGGTAGGGAACCCACGTCGGTGCCCAATTTCCATGCGGCCCAAGCGTCGCGCAGCCGATCGCGATCGCTGTCCGACATGCGAATCGGGCCGTTCAATTCGTATACGATTTGGATCAACCCGCGGACTCGCGTGCGCCTCAACAGAAAAGGCACGAGCGGTACATAGTTCTCGCCATCGAAAAACAGATCGTTCACGTTGCCCGAGACGATGATCGATCGCGATTGGCCCGCATTGATGATTCGCGCCAGACGTTTGAAGAATTCGTACTTGGGACCTTGGGACATGGACTCGCGTTTCCTCGGAAAGGGTGGGCGCAGGTGATCGTTCCGCACAAATTGTCTACGATGGTCGTCGCGTTCACAACCGATGCACCTGACAACCGTCGCCGCGCCGTGGAGGAGAGCCCCGATGACCGCCGATTCGTACGAACGGTACCGACTGGAAGAGATGACCCTGGCCGATGTGCGCGATGGCGGCTGGCAGGTAGCCTTGCTGCCGACCGGCGCAACCGAACCGCATAATCTGCACTTGCCGTACGGAACCGACTCGCTGGAGGCCTGGCATCTGGCCGACGCGTGTTGCCGCCGCGCCAATCAGCGTGGCGGCCGCGTGGTGCAGTTGCCGGTCATGCCGTACGGAACCGAATCGAACCTACGCCAGTTTCCGCTGGCGATGAATCTGCAACCGTCGACGCTCACGTTGGTGCTGCGGGATCTGGTCGAATCGGTCGAAGCGGCGGGGATTCGCAAGATGGTGCTATTCAATTCGCATGGGGGAAATGATTTCAAACCGGTGCTGCGCGAGCTGTACGGGCGCACCAGCGTGCATTTGTTCCTGTGCAATTGGTACCAGATGATTCGCGACCTGGCCGCCGAGGTCTGCGACCATCCGGATGACCACGCGGGAGAAATGGAGACGTCGTTGATTCTGGCCTTCCGCCCGGACCTGGTGCGGCGCGATGCCGATGGAGGGTTGGCAGCCGATGCGGGCGCGAAACGTCCCTTTCGATTCGAAGCGTTGAATCAAGGTTGGGTGGGCATCAGTCGACCTTGGCATCTGCTGACGACCAACAGCGGCGCGGGGGATCCGCATGCCGCTACAGCCGAAAAAGGCCAACGCCTGGCAGAAGAAATCGCGCGGCGCGTGGGAGATTTCCTGGCGGAACTATCGCGGGCGGAGATCGACGACTGGTTTCCGTTTCAGCCCGATTGATTACCCGAACTCGGCGGCGTAGCGAGCCGCCTCTTCGCAGTAATGGGACCAACCACGCTCGATCCGCCGCAGGTCCTCGTCGGTTACCTCTCGGATCACCCGTCCCGGCACGCCCAGCACGATGCTCCGCGGCGGGATTTCCTGCCCCTCGACCACCACCGCGCCGGCACCGATGATCGAATGGCGACCGATTTTCGCGCCGGTCAGAATCACGCTGCGGATCCCGATCAGGCATTCATCCTCCACCACCGCCCCGTGCACGATGGCTCCGTGACCGACGGTCACACGTCGGCCGATCAGGCACGGATACCCCGGATCGGCATGCAAACAGCACAGATCCTGGATGTTCGTCTCATCTCCCACGCGGATGATATCGCTGTCGCCCCGCAGCACGCTGCCGAACCACACGCTGGAGCGTGCTCCCAATTCTGTATGCCCGATAACTGTTGCTGAGGGAGCGATCCACGCATCCTCGGCCACCAATTCGGGACGAAACCCAAGTTCCCCTTCCATCGGCTGTATTTCCTCGCCTAGCGCGTATTGATTGACGACACAGCCTATCATCTCTGCCCGGGGGTTGTCCATCAATGCTGCGTCACGGTGCGCTACTTCTCGCGCTCGTTTACTCGTGTCGCAAGGCTTCGATCGGATCCATGTATGCCGCTTTGCGTGCCGGATAGACTCCAAAGAGAATGCCCACTCCGAGGGAGATTCCCAGAGAAAGCACGACTGACCAGAGGGCGATGCGCGGTTCGAGTTCGTGTACGATCGGCGGCAGGGCATCGGGTGAGAGGGAGAGAACGATGCGCTTAATCGTGTGGAATACCGGACCTACCGACAGACCGAACAGGACGCCGGCCAAACCGCCGCTGGCAGTCAAGACGACCGATTCGGTCAGGAACTGGCTGATGATGTGCGAACGCGTTGCGCCGAGGGCACGGCGAATACCGATCTCACGCGTCCGTTCGGTGACGGTGGCCAGCATGATATTCATGATGCCGATGCCTCCAACCAGCAGTGAAATACCGGCGATGACCACCAACAGGATGTTGAACATCATTCGCGTGCGCTCGGCCTGGCGCAGCAGTTCTCGCGGAACGACTACCGCGTAATCTTCTTTGTCATGATATTTCTCGAGCAACGTTTGGATAATCTGCGCCGTCTCGTCCACTCTTTCGATGTCGTCGACTTCGACGGTGATCTGGCTTAGTTCGACATCTTCTCCGACGAAGTTGAAACCCTGTCCGCTTCCGACACGCCTCATCACCAGGTCGCCGACTCGCTGGCGAAGCGTCTTGATGGGAATGTAGGCATCGAGGTTGTAGTCTCGCGAATCGAGGCTGCCACCGATCGCGGCCGAAGCCGTACGGCTCTTGGTTTGACCGATGACGGTATAGAATTCGCTTCCTACCCAGATGGTGCGGCCGATCGGATTCTCGTAGGGAAACAATCGTTTGGCTGTCTCGTGGGCCAGAACAACGACTTTTTCTCCTCGATCCCGCGGTGCCAACCATCGACCGCGGGCGATTTCGAGTCGATTCAATTGCAAGTAATCTTCCGTGCAACCGACCAACTTGGCGTCCACGGTACGGTTGGCCACGCGCAATTCGAATTTCACCTCGCGCATCGGAATAGCGCGGCGAATGTAGGGGATGTTCTCCACGATTCTTCGATAGTCGTCGCGCAGCAGCCCATAGGTCTTCACCCGACTGGTGGCCTCCTCGGCGCTGCCCGCGTTTGGTTCCTTGGTCCGAACGATGACATTGCGAGCCCCCAATTCCAGGATCTGCTGTTGGGCTCGGTAACTGACTCCCTCACCCATGGCCACCAGCCAGATGACGGTGGACGTCCCAATGAAGATACCGAGGGCAGCCAAGCCGGCGCGCAATTTTTGCACGAGCAGGCTCTTGAATCCCAGTTCAATTGTTTGAAATAAACCGCCGATCAACGCTCCGCTGCCTCTTTCTTGATAGTCCGTCCGGCATCCGTCGGTCCTGGCAGGATCCCCGATGCAGGCTGCACATTCGGTCCGGCACTGTCAGGTTGCTGCTCCAGAGGACGCGGGTTCAGCACTACTTCCTCGCCTTCGCGCAAACCTTCCGTCACGATGCTGAAGACGCCGTTGCTGTCGCCCAGGGTGATCGTTCGACGTTGAGTCCCAGCATCGGTGCGCACCCAACAATGCGTCTTTCCCTCGGATTCCACGACTGCCGCCACGGGGATCAGAAGTTCGTTCTTATATTCCGCAACCTTGATTTGAACGATCGAGCTCATTCCCGGTCGCAATCCGGGCCGCGGCGGCAACGCGACATAGGTGTCGTATCGAACCTGATTACCGGTCCACCACCCGGCCGGCTTGGCCACGGAAGCGACTTCCGCAACGCGACCTGTCAGGGTGGCGTTGGTCAGTTCGACTCGGGCTTCCTGACCGACAGCGACCCGTTTGACATGCGATTCGTGGACACCCAACTTGACTCGCATCTTATCGAGGTTGGGCATGAGCAGCAGGACCTGGTCTTTATGCACATTGCTCCCTTCGGCGATCGGTGCCATCTCCCACTTGGCGGCACTGGGGTGGATGACCAGTCCGTCGCGCGGAGCGCGCATCACGCAATACTGGAGTTCCTCCAAGGCGCGATCACGTCGCGAGGCGTCCGCCATGGCCCGCTCCGCATTCGCTTCATGCGTCGCCTGGATCGACGCCAGTTCTCCTTGCAACGTTTGCAACTGTTCCTTGTAAGTGAACTCCTGCAGAATGCGCAACTGCGCTGCATTCAGGTCCACCGCCAAGGCGGCTTGCTCGACGGCGAATCGATGCTCTTCGATCTCCAACTCGCTGACAAAACCGCTAGAGGCCATCAATCTGGCATGCTTGAGCCTGTTTTGCGCACTTTGCAACGCAGCCTCGGCGACGGCGAGATTCTTTTCCATGGTCATCAATTCAGTGCGGAAACGCCCCCGGTCATACTCTTCTAGAGCCAGGCGGGCACGAGCCAGGGCAGCGGCCGAATGATCGGCGGCCGATTGAGACCAATTGGCATACTTGGTGCGTTCGTCGACTTGCTCCCGGATGAACGACGCATCCAGCCGCACCAATTCGTCACCCTGTTTGACGAACGATCCGTTGTCGATAATCCACAGCACGGTGTTGTATC
>RFIQ01000249.1 GCA_003695565.1 Planctomycetota bacterium
AACGATTCGAGCCCCTACCGCCACCTTGGCGCGTCTGCGGGTCGGAGAATTGACTCCAGAGCAAATCAGGCGGTGGCAAGCCATCACCGAGTCGGTGGCTGATAGCGACGTGCTGGTCGTCCGCCGACCCGACGGCCAACTCACTTCGATCGCCGGATTGGTCCAAGGATTCGGTCCGGACGCCGTGCAATTCGATTTGGATGGCCAGACCATTCCTGTCCCCTGGGAACGGTTGGCTGGCGTTCGGTTCTTCCACGCTAACGAACCGGAGCTGGCGGCTCCCCGGGCCGTGGTGCACGACAGCGCTGGAGGACGGTGGCTGGCGAGTCAGATTCGCTTTGCGCCCGGTGACAAGGCTCTCGGTCTGGTGTTGCAGTGTGGGGTGACGGTAGATTTGGGGCTGGAGGAACTGGCTGAGATCGACTTTTCGGTCGGCACCATGAAGTCGTTGGTCGACCTTCCTCCGCTGGCCAGCAGCGCGACCGAGGGGTTCGGATTTCGAGTTCCCGTGCCAGGCGTCGACGCGTTGTTCGGCCCTCGCGTGGTGACTGGGACCGCCGGCGGTGCCGCGCAGGAGGATCGCGGGATCGAGTTTCTTGGTGGGGGGGAGATCGCGTATCGGTTGCCGGCCGGATTCTCGCGGCTGGTCGGCGCGGTTGAGTTGCGGCCGGAGGGGCAACGATTCACGCCGGTCGTGTTTCGCATTCTGGTCGACAGCGATGTTGTGTGGGAGGTTACCTTGGACCAGCCTCACCACAGCGTCTCCTTTGACGTTCCTATCCGGGATGATGCACGTCTGAAACTCGAGGCTCGTCCCCGAGCGGAAGTGCCCTTGGGTGCAGTCGTGCTCGTCCATCAACCACGATTGTTGAGGTAAGAGTGCGGATGCCCAGATTCAAAGTCGGCGATGCGCCAGCCCGGATGCTGCTACCGATGGTGGTGTGCGTGCTGGGTTGGATGTCGTGCAGCGGTTTCCCGGCGGCGTCTGGTTGGGCTGCCGAACCATTGCAAATCGATGCGGCGGTGCTGGCGGCGGAGGACCAGCGCGTGGAGGTCATGCGACAGGCGTCCGCATCCACCCTGGCCATCTTCGGCCTCGACGGCGGCGGTGGTGGTAGCGGGGTGATCATCAGCCCGGATGGGTATGCATTGACAAACTATCACGTGTCGAGCGCCTGTGGCGATCACATGCGTTGCGGTTTGAGCGACGGTCGGATGTTGGATGCGGTCATCGTGGGGATCGATGCAACCGGCGACGTGTCGCTCATCAAGTTGTTCAGCGACCGGCCTCTGCCCGCGGCTCCCCTGGGTGACAGCGACCAGATACGCGTGGGGATGTGGGTGTTTGCGGCAGGGAATCCATTCGTCCTGGCCACCAATCTGCAGCCGTCGATCTCTCTGGGGATGGTCAGCGGAGTGCACCGGTACCAGTATCCAGCGGGCACGCTGCTGGAATATGCCGACTGCATCCAAACCGATGCAGCCATCAATCCGGGGAATTCCGGCGGTCCCCTGTTCAATCTGGCTGGCCAGGTGGTGGGCATCAATGGGCGATGTTCGTTCGAAAAGCGGGGGCGGGTCAACGTTGGCGTGGGATACGCCATCAGTATCAATCAGATCAAGATGTTTCTGTCGGGCTTGAAGAGCGGCAGGCTGGTGGACCATGCCACGTTGGGAGCCACGGTGGCGACCGACGCCAGCGGTCGGGTGGTGGTGAGCAATCTATTGAGCTCCAGCGACGCATACCGCCGCGGCTTGCGTTACGGCGACGAAGTCGTCGGGTTGGCCGATCGCGAGATTCGCACCACCAACATGTTCAAAAACGTGCTGGGGACGCTGCCCAAGGGATGGCGAGTACCGTTGCAGATTCGGCGCGATGGCGACGTGTCGACTCTGTTGGTACGGTTGGACGGTGTTCACACAGAGCAGGAGTTGATCGAATTGGTGGCAGCCGAATTGGGTGGTGGAGGTCGCCGCGAACCTGAACCGCCTCCGGTGCAGGAAGAGGCGGACCAGTCCTCTTCTCCCCAGGCGGCCCAAGAAGCATGGCGGAGCGATCCCGAATTGCGAGCGTTGGCGCCGGACAAGGACCTGGTACGACGGCATCTGGAAGTACGGCCAGGCTTTGCCAATTACTATTTCAATCGCGTGCTCCGGGAGGAGATTGTTCGTCGCGTGCAGGCGGGCGGAGATTATGACGCGTTGCCGGACCACTGGCACCTGGTGGGCAAACTGGCGACGGAACCCACCGCAGTCGAGATCGACGTGCAACCGGTGGCCGGTCGATTGCGCATTGGTTCCCGTTCGATCGAATTGGGGTTGGAGGCTGGACGCTCGGACGCAGTGGCTGCGCGGCGCGAATCAGGCCTGCTCGTGGCACTGCAGGCACTCAGCGAGTTGCTAAGGCTGGGGCCGACGACCATGGGGGATGCGGTCTACCTGGGAACCCGGCCCGTGTATCCCCCCGGAGTGGTTCGGTTGGCCGACGCGGCGATGCACGATGTTCTGCGCGTCCTGTGGGGGGATGCCGAAGTGCATTTCTTCGTCGATCCACAAACCGATCGCGTGGGGCTGGTGGAAGTTCATGGGGACCCGGGGGATGACCCCATCGAGTTGTACCCCAGCGAATACCGCGAGGTCGATGTCTTGGGCAAACGCGCGCAATTGCCGCACCGTTTGCGATTGCAGTATGGGACGGAAGTGAGCTTGATCGTCGACATCGACTCGCATCGCTTTGAAACACTGTCACAGGAGCCGACGGATTGATGGACGGAAACCTTGACAGGAGAGTTACGGTAGAGGTCGCACGATGGGTGTTCGTACTCCGAGGGGCCTGGTGCATGGTCGTCTGGGCGTGGCTGGTGCTGGCCGGGCTGCCGAGCTGGGCAGAGGATGCTGGGCTGGGGTCCGCCAACCGCATTGCCGTAGAAGTGGAACTGAAGACGGTTAAGCTGTATGGTGCCGGTGGTTTCCGCGGGTTGGACGCCTATCAGAGTGGGTTCTTCATTTCTGACACCGGCCATATCCTGACCGTCTGGAGTACCGTGCTGGATGTGGACCGCGTGGTTGCGGTCGGCAGCGATGGCAGTCGATACGAAGCGTCCGTGGTGGGAATCGATCCCAATCTGGAGATCGCGGTGTTGACAACCGGCACGCGGCCGCCGGCTTACTTCGATCTGGACCAGGCGGTCGAGGGCCAGGTGGGGTGGCGAGTGTTGGCCGTCAGCAATCTGTTCGGAATCGCCACCGGGGCGGAAATGAGCAGCGTCCAGCGGGGAGTCATCATGGCCATCACCGATCTGCAGGCTCGGCGCGGAACGATCGAATCGGTTTATCGTGGCCCGGTATACGTGCTGGACACTCCCACGAACAACCCGGGGGCTGCCGGCGGAGCCTTGGTCGATTTGCAGGGACGGTTGTTGGGGATTTTGGGTAAGGAATTGCGAGATACGAGGGCCAACATCTGGCTCAACTACGCCATTCCCATCTCTCAAGTCCGATCCTCGGTGCAAAAAATAATGCAAGGGGAGTCGATTCAACGCCTGGCCGAATCGCGGCAGCCCGTCGATCGGCCCATGGATCTGGATGCGTTGGGGATCGTGTTGGTCCCCGACGTGCTGGCCAAGACTCCACCCTACATCGATGGCGTCTACCCGGGCTCGCGCGCCGCCGAAGTGGGATTGCAACCGGACGACTTGATCCTGTTCGTGAACAATGTGCGGATTGCGTCGCAAGCCGATTTGCGCGATGAATTGAAATACATCGACCGAGCCGATCGATTGGTGATGCTCGTCCAGCGCGGCAATCAATTGGTCGAAATCGTGTTGAATCCTTGATGCGGTCGCGGGCAGCGACATGCAGCAGCCAGGCCGCTATTGAAACGGGAGACTTGTCAGGTGAGGATAGCCTCGGTGCAATTACCATCAGCATGCTGTTACCGCAGCGCAGTGGCAGTGTTTGTGGGGTGGGCTCTGGCCGCATTCGGTAGCGGCGCGGTGCTCCACGCGCAATCCACGGCGTCGGTCTCAGCGGTCGAGTTGTTGGAACTCGAACAGCAAGCGTTTCGGGCTGCTGCGGCTGCCGCCCAGGATGTGGCAGTACAGATCGAGTCGTTTGGCGGATTGGAACGCGTGGGGGACGAATTGGTTTCCGACGGTCCCACGACGGGAACCATCGTCGGCGCCGATGGTTGGATTGTTTCCACCCTTTACAGTTTCCGCCAACAGCCGGCTTCGATTCTCGTCACCCTGCCCGATGGCCGCCGCTTGCCGGCGCGCATCGTGTCCCGGGACCACAGCCGCGAGTTGGCTTTGTTGAAGATCGACGGCGTGGCGGGCTTGCCGGTGGCGCGGCCCAGCCGGCTGTTGGAACGCCCCGACGATCTGGTGGGGCGGTGGGCCGTGGCCTTGGGCAAAGCCTACGATCCGCGCGTGGCCTCGCAATCGGTGGGCATCGTCAGCGCCACCGGACGAGCCTACGGCCGAGCTTTGCAAACCGATGCCAAAGTATCCCCCATCAATTACGGGGGGCCATTGATCGATCTATGGGGAGACGTGTTGGGCGTGTTGGCGCCCATTTCTCCCGGACCGATGGTCGAGGGCGGGGACCAGTTGTACGATTCGGGAATCGGGTTCGCGATTCCTTGGACAGACATTCTGGCCCGGCTGGAGACGCTGCAGAGCGGTACCGATATCTACCCGGGAAAACTGGGAGTGGTGACCACCGATCCGAACGAAATGGCTGGACCGGTGGTGGTGGAAGGGGCCATGCCCGGGGCTGCGGCCGGACGCTTAGGGTTGGAACCGGGGGATGTGATCGTCGTGGCCGGTGGGATGCCGGTTCGCCGGCTGGCCGATTTGCAACAAGCCCTGGGGCCGCGGGATGCAGGGCAAGAGTTGCCATTGACCATTTGGCGGCGCGGCCAGCGGATCGATCTGCAAGCCACTCTTACCAAAGAAATTCCAATCTATCGACGCCGACTGGTCGGGTTCTGGTTGCGCGAAACCGATGATGGCCAACTGGAGATCTCGGCTGTAGAGAGCGGATCGCCGGCGGAGGGCGCCGGATTGAAGACGGGGGATCGGATTGTCGGTTGCAACGGCGTGCGACCGATTTCGGCTGAGCGGTTGCGCCGCATGATTGCGGTGGCTGAGTTGGATCAGGCTCTGCGGCTGGCGGTCCTCGGCCCGGATGGTTCGCAGCGCGACGTGTCGGTGCGGCCGATCGAACGCCCCGAGGCTTTGCCTGCCTCATCCGGACCGGTGCTGGACGGCGATGCAGGTGAACCGCGAGTCGTCGACATCAACTTGGGAGACTTTCCGAATAAAGCCTACGCAGTCGTTCCTGTTAAACGTGTCGATCAGCCGTTGGGGGTGCTCATCGTGTTTCCCGAACCGGGGGAGTTGGAGGCGGCAAAGACGCTCGACTACTGGTCCGCCTGTGTGCGAAGCAATGGATGGATCGTGGCAGTTATCAATTCCGGTAACCGGAGTGGTTGGTCGTTGGAGGAGGTCGAATTGGGGATGCGAACGTTGGGGCGACTGCAGAAGCTCTACCCGATCGATCCCCAGCGTGTGGTCTTGGGGGGGCTGGGAATTGGCGGTCGCGTGGCCTTGTTGGCTGCCATGTCGGCGCCCGAACGCGTCACCGGCGTGTTGACGATCCAAACGAACTTGGGTGAGTTCGCGCCGCGACAAATGAACATGCCAATGAAGTCGCTCGATTTCCTCCTGGTGGGTGACGCGGCGCAGATGCAGGCCTCGGCTGAAACCCTGCGCAAGGGCGGGTACCTAGTCACCATCGTCGAGGGAAGCGGGGGCGATACGAATAGTTGGCAGGCCGCTCCCATCGACCAACTGCAATTGTGGCTGGCAGGTCTGGCACGTTACTAGTGCTCTGTCAAGCGTTGGTTTTGTAGGTAGCCGCGCTGGTGGCGCGAGCTTGCAGTTTTGCGGTAGAGGCATGGTGACAGGTGGCGAGCAGGATGCTTACCCTGCTTTTTAACTTGACAGTGAGCACTGGGCCGGCAACCTGTACTTCTTTGTGGGAGCGACGTTTGTGGGATCGAGAGAGTTTGCCTGGCAACGTGCTGTTTTGGCCATCGCCTCGATCACCTGCTTACTTCTGGGCGCCTTGGCTTCCACGACGGATTGGATCGAATCCGGCAGCAAAGAGTTCACCTCGGGAACGCTAGCAAAGGTTGGGGTGGTGTTGGGCCTGGCCTGGTTGGCGGCACCGCATCTGGAGCGTTTGGGATGGGAACGCGTGCGTGGCAATGTGCTGCTGGCGCTGTTGATTGTACTGGCCCTGTTCGCCATCCGTCCCAAGATCGGTGCCCTGGCGGCCCTGGTTCTCATTGTCATGGCCATTGGCATGTCCGTGTTGGGTTGGGTGCGGCGTACGGTTGGTCCGAAGTAGGATCTCTTGCCCCATCCGGCGACCTTTTTTGAGCCGCAGATGTCGCGTAACCGCTAGAGTTTATGCACTTTGCGGTATCGGAAGGCTGTGGGGGATCCGGCCGACTGTTTTCTGCGGATAGACCGGCAAAATTGGAAAAAACCTTACCACGACGCGACGGTGGTGCCGAAAAAGACAAGCGGACGAACAACGAAGTCCAAGCTGCGTGCAAGGGGGGCAATCTTGAGCGCGGTTGGGATGGGTTTGAGCGCTGCCGATCCGGTTGCGCCCCGGCTGCATTCTCAATCGAGCTACCCTCCGAGCGTCGCGGTCACAGGCATGACATGACTTTCTTCATGGGCATCGCCGCATACAGGAATGCGGCGGGCCGGTGGAGTAGCCACTTTCTCCCGCACCCTCCTGCCCAGCGACGGAATAGCGCGTGGCAGGAAGCCAGATTGTGGACACACGACAGTTTCGTAGGAGGGTTTCCAATGCGACGATTTCTGTTTGGCGTGGTAATCGCTTCGGTCACCACCGCGATGCCCGCTTGGGCTATGGGCGGTGATCGAGAAATTGCCAAAGCGGTGATGACCAAGCTCCAGCAGCAGAAAGCAGCCGGATTGCTGCGGGGATTCGATATCGACCTGAAGGTCCAGGAAGGTGTCGTCTATTTGGATGGTCGCGTCGCTTCTCAGGCCCAGTACGAGTTGGTTGCCCAAGCGGCCAGCGAAGTGGCGGGGCAAGGCAAGCTAGTCAACACGCTGAGGGTCGATGGTGCGGACCAGACACCCGCGGCTCAGCCGGTACAGCATCCCACCTACCGTCCCAGCGAGGCGGAGAGTCGGGCGGTCGTTCCGGCGTCCACCGGGGCCACTCCCGCGCTCACCGACGCGGCTGTAACCGACGCGGTCATCGGTCGGCTGCAGAAGCTGCAGACCCAAGGGCATCTCCGCGGATTCCAGTTGGATGTGAGCTGCGTGGGTGGCGATTTGCTCCTCAGCGGACACGTTTCGACCGACGAGCAGAAGGCCATGGTCATCGATGCGGCGCGCCACACGAAAGGCGTGACGCGGGTCGTCGACGGCATCAAGGTAACGCGTGCCGCGGTACGACCTGCATCGATGCAGCAACCTGCACCGATCCCACAGGAAGCTCCGGCAGCCGCCATGCCAGTCGCCCAGGGACCGGTACCCATGCAAGCCATGGGTGGGCATTACACGGCCGCGCCGCGGTATGATCAACCGAACATGCCGGCCTACGCCTGGCCTAGCTACGCCGCGCACCCGAACTACGCAGCGGTGACCTATCCGAAACAGTACAGCCCCTCGGCCTGGCCGTACATCGGACCGTTCTATCCCTACCCGCAAGTACCCCTGGGATGGCGCAAAGTCAGCCTGGAGTGGGATGACGGGTTGTGGTACCTCGACTTCACCAGCAAGTAAGCTCACGATGACCTGGCGAAGGGGCGCCGGCCGACCACTGGAGTTGTCCAGCCCGATGGCTGGCCCGCCCACGCCACCCTCAGACGAATCTGTTCGTTCCAAGACCCGGGCCGCCCGTGCGACCCGGGTCTTTTGCATTGGCAATTGTCCAGCGGAGTGGCAGGTTGTTGCCTGGCCGCCGGCGGCCTAGAATCAGCCTGTTGCCTCGATGCGATCGCGCCCGGCGGCTTTTGCAATAGAATGCATCCTTGGGTGGTGGGGCTTGGGCCGACCTGGCAGCCCGTGATCGTGCGGTACCCGGCGAGGAGAGAGCAACGGCCGGTGGTCCGCACGCAGCCCTTGGCCGAGGCACTCGCCGCCGCGGGTGCGTCCGTGAGGGTTTGCGAGCGAGCTGAGGCGCGTCCCCGCTGAGAGCGTCGCCGCAACTTGGCCCGCAGTCGAATTACGCTCTGATGGAAAAGGAAATTGGCATGAACGGCCGGCGGAAATGGCGGATGGCGCAGCGTGATAGCCTGTCTGCAGCGGGGCGCTGGCTGGGCTCATGGTCGCTGCTGTGCGCAGGAGTAGGCTGGCGCTCGATCCAGTGGATGGTAATCGCGGCCTGCGCGCTGGCCGGGGGCGTACCCCGTGCCCATGCCGGCTTGAGTAGTGCGGAAACCGTGGTGGTGGTCAATGGTGATTCGTTTCAATCCAGGACCGTCGCCAATCATTACGTCTATTTGCGCAATATTCCACCGCAGAATGTGATCGTTCTGCGAGATGTTCCCAATTCCGAGGAAATCGACGCCGATACCTTTCGCCAACGAATTCTGAGCCCGTTGTTGCTGGAACTGGACGCGCGGAAACTAGCGCCCACCGTGCAGTGCATTGCTTATTCTGCCGATTTCCCGACGGCCATCGATATTTCCAAGGACTTGCAAGGGCTGGACAACCTGCACAAGGTGTTCACCAGGAAGGCTTCGATCACTGGGCTGACCTACCTGTACTTGATCGCTCGGCAAGCCAATCCGGCGTACATCCTACCGGACATCAATTTCTATGCCCGGCAGGAAATCGAACGGTATTTCAGCAATCCGGGGGGCAACGCTACACGCGAGGCCTGGCAGGAGGTGCAGAGGCACATTGCCGACGAGAGACACCGGGAAGCAGCCGAGTCGATCGTGGCTTTGCTCGATGAGCAACCGTATCAGTTTCCTTTGGCGTACCTGGCCGCAGCCGAGTACGCCCAGGCCGGAGACAATGCAGCGAGCTTGAGATTGCTTGGGCAGGCCGTTGAAAACGGCTGGGTGGCCGGAGGCTATCTGCAGCGGGATACCCGGTTTGATGCGCTGCGGGGTGATCCCGAATTTCAGGTGCTGAGCCTGTTGCTGGACGAGCAGATCGATCATCGCCAATGGCCGCACGGATTCGATGCTCGTACCGGTTGGGCGACCAACGGAGTGCCCATTCGGGCCGACGATCCGCAGACCCGCGCGAGTCTGGTGCAACGGTTTGGTATGCGGTACTTGCTCTGTACCGTTCTGGCGGTGACCCGCGGCAACGGGTTGAAGCTGCCGGAGGCGATTGACATGCTCCACCGCTCGGCGGCGGCCGATTTTTCCCATCCGGCGGGGAAGTTCTTATTCTGTGAAACGGACGATGTTCGATCGCGCACGCGCGCTCGGCATTTTCCCCTGGCAGTCGAGTGGTTGAAGCAGATGGGGTACGAAGCCGAAATCGTGCGAAATGAACTGCCGCGCGATGAACCGCGGGTCGCCGGTGTTCAGTTGGGGACGCCGCACTTTGATTGGCCCGGCTCGGGCAGCCGCCTGGTCCCGGGCGCGGTAGCAGAGAACTTGACCAGCCTCGGAGGCGTGATGCGCTTGGGGGCGGGGCAGACGAAGTTGACGGAGTTGCTGCGCGGGGGAGCGGCGGGGAGCTCGGGGACGGTCGTCGAGCCCTACGCCATCGAATCCAAGTTTCCCACGCCGTTCCTGTACGTGTACTATGCACAAGGGGCGAGTTTGGCCGAAGCGTTTTATCTCAGCGTCAGTGGGCCGTACCAGTTGCTGATCGTGGGCGATCCGCTGTGTCGGCCTTTCTCCCATGCGCCCCATCCAATCCTGGCCGATGATGTCCAGGAGGACCTGCCAGTGGTTACACCTGAGAGTCCTCTGGTCCTTTCGCTCGACCTCTCCGGGCCCTCCTACGCGACCTGGGATGAAATCGAAGATGTGCCACTTGCGCGACGGACACGCCATTTGGCACCCGCCGAGCTGGTCCTGTTGCGTGACGGAGAATTGGTTCATACCGGTCCTGCGGTCGAGACGATCAACGTGGAGGCTCGAGGCATGCCGGCCGGATACCATCGATTGGACATCGTGGCCGCCGCCGACGATCCGTTGGCTCAAAAGCACTCGATTGCCGTGCCGTTTTGGGTGGGACAGCCTGAGCCGTGCCGGATCGAGTTGCCGGAAAGCACCGAGATCCGGCCCGGTAGTCGGGCCTCAATTCGTTCTCGCGGCAGTGGGGAACTGCCTCATCACCGGGCGCCGATGGACGCCCAGGTGTCGCTTCAACAGGACCGGAAACTGCGCATCGCGGCTCAGGGGCCCGCGGACGCCCGGCGCATTGCGGTGTGGCGGGATGCCGAGCAGTTGGTGGTGGGCGAAGGGGCTAAGGCGCGGTTCGAAATCGATGTGGCGCGGTTGGGGTTGGGGCCAGTGCGATTGCAACCCCAAGCCGAAATGGGTGACGGGTCCATCGTCCGCGGACGCCCTTACTGGATTGACATCGTGCCCTGAGGCCGGGCGAAGCGCCCGTGCTCGTTGTGACCATGCGTGCTCGATGGGCAGCGACCTGGTTGGGATTCCAGAATTTGGGGGCGGAATTGCTATCGCCCACTAAATGTTGTGGGAGGGTCGTCGGAGCAGAGCCTGCGCGATAGGATGGCGGTTCTCGTTTTCGACCTTGAAGGGGTTGGCCATCGACGGATTCGCGAAGGGACGGCGGCTGCCTGCCGGTTGTCCTATCTTGTTTCCCCGCATGGGGTTAGGGAGATTTATCAGGCGGCGGATGTCCCGCCAAAGGGAGGGTGCCAACCTCGCGGGGTGCGTTTCTTAAAGCCTCCGCTGCATGTGCCGATTGGCCCTGTCCGCGGTCGTTGGTGGCGGCATTGGGGAGGACGGCCACGCGGCGGCGTGACGAGGATTCGGTGGTTGGCAGGCGAGTTTGCAGAAACAGGAATTGGATGGGCCTAGGGAGGTGCAAGCGGCGATGACGCGGCTGGACAAAACGGTACGATTTCAAAAGAAACCGCATATGCAGAAGGCATCGCCGGAGCAGGTGCTGGACCGCACACCGCCCAGCGATGTCTCTGCCGAGATGGCAGTGCTGGGGAGCATTCTTCTCGCGCCGGACGTCTGCGACGACCTGGTTCTGATCCTCAAGCCAGACGATTTTTACGACGATGCGAACCGGAAACTGTATTCGCACATGACCGATATGGTCGATGCCGGCAAGAAGATCGACGTGCAATTGCTGGTGGATCGCCTGAAGAAAGCTGGGGATTATGAAGCCATCGGCGGTGGGGCTTATCTGGCAACATTGACCAACAGTGTGCCCCACGCTGCCCATGCCGTCTTCTACGCTGAAATCGTTCGTGACAAGGCTACCTTGCGCCGCTTGATCGATGCTGGAACAACCATCCTCCGCGCGGCGTACGACGAAGGCCAGGATCCCCAGGAGCTGTTGAGCCGGGCGGAACAAACCGTATTCGCCATCCAGGATGACCGCAGCAGCCAGACGGCGACCAGCATCAGCGACCTGCTGACCGAATCGATGAACCGCATCGACGCGCGGTTGAAAGGGACGCATACCGAAGGGGGCGTCGACACGCATTTCGTGGACTACGACGCGAAGACGGGGGGCCTTCATAACGGCGAGCTGGTCATTCTGGCGGCTCGACCAAGTATGGGAAAGACGGCGTTGGCCTTGAATATCGCCGAGAACGTTGCGCTCAAGGGGCGGGCCCCCGTCTTGTTTGTCAGCCTGGAAATGTCCGGAATCGAGCTTGCCGACCGGTTGCTGTGTTCGGTGGCTCGTGTCAACGGACATCGGCTCCGCAATGGTACGATTTCCCAGGAGGATCGCAAACGATTGGTAAACAAGGCCATCGAGATCAGCAACGCGCCCCTGTTCGTGGATGATTCCCCCAGCCGGACTGTCAGCGAGATTGCGGCTGTTGCCCGCAGGATTCGACAGCGCGAACAAACGCTGGGGTTGATAGTGATCGACTATTTGCAATTGATCGAACCGGATAACTCACGCGACCCGCGTCAGGAGCAAGTGGCCAAGATTGCGCGACGCTTGAAGCGGTTGGCGCGCGAATTGAATGTCCCGGTGCTCTGTCTGGCACAATTGAATCGGCAGGCCGAGGATAGCAAGGATCATCGCCCCCGGTTGAGTCACTTGCGCGAATCGGGCGCCATCGAGCAGGATGCCGACGTCGTGATGTTCGTGCACCGCGAGGAGTACTATCACCGCGGCGATGAAGCGGCCCAGTATGCTGGGCAGGCCGAGATCATTATCGCCAAGCAGCGAAATGGCCCGATCGGCGAAATCGAACTGGTGTGGGAGAGCGAATTCACTCGGTTCCAGAACCGGGCCGCCGAGCGACTGGCCGAATTCGATCAGTATGCCGACGACTTCCAAACGCCCGGCCAGTTGTGATCGCGGCTGAGTGGCCGGCCTCGGCCCAGTGGGCTCGCGAGCAGTGACAAGCGCCGTGGGGCGTCCAGGCGGAGGGCGACGTGGTCGCCATTGATTCTTGGCTGAGCGCGCATTGGTGCGCACGCTCTTCTCGCCAATTACTACCTCGCCGAATACTCGTAAGGGAAAACGAGTTGGCCGATTACTCGAGCCCATGGGCGATGATCAGGTCATGCGCGCCGGGGGTCAGCTTCCGCAGCTTTTCGGCGATCACGGCTTTCTCGGCTGGGCTGGCCTTTTCGGCCCGCTTGAGAAGTTTCTTGACCTTTTGTTTGCGATGACGCCTGCGTCGCAATTCTCGTACGCGTTCGATTCCAGCAACAC
>RFIQ01000250.1 GCA_003695565.1 Planctomycetota bacterium
CCCCTGGATAATACTTGTCGAGTTGAGCCAGGACTTCCTTGGCCCGTGCCACGTCGCCGTCGTATTGAAGCCCGGCCTTCCAGCCGATCGGTTTCGGTTCGGTCCCCTTTTCCCAGCGATCGGGGCTCTGTCCGTAACCGGCGTAGACGTACGTCTTGCCGTCCTTCGGGTCGGTGAACTCGTACGAAGGGGATCCCGGCGGCAGCAAGTCCCAGCCGAGCGACCGGTTGCCGATCGCGCTTTTGAGCAACAGCACCGGCTCCTCGTGAAACTCGCCCAGGAAATGCCCGATGCCAATCTCGACGCCGATCTTGCCCCCGTCGACTTTCAGCCAGTCGTTTTTTCGGACCCGAGTCTTGCCCGGACCGCCGCTCCCCATCACGGCGACGAAGCGAACGTCGTTCCGCGCCTTCCAAGCCCCCGAGTCGTCAACGAGGTAGGGATAGAGGCCCTTCTGTTTGACGGCGTATTCCAGCGTCCCTTCCCGGTCCCCCGCGACTTTGCCCATTTCCAGCATGTTCGATTGCCCCATCAGGATGTAGACCTTGACGGGTTTGGGCTTGTTCCCATCGGCCGGAGACTGGTCGGAATCGGTTTGCTGAGGCGCCTGGCCGTACGCAACCGACGCCACGGCGAGCAACGCCAACAGGCCGC
Source organism: Planctomycetota bacterium (assembly GCA_003695565.1). Classification (GTDB taxonomy): domain Bacteria; phylum Planctomycetota; class Planctomycetia; order Pirellulales; family Pirellulaceae; genus Aureliella. Next base: position 655 of record RFIQ01000250.1, read on the forward strand.
ACAGGTATTTCGCACAGTATCGAGTCATCTGCACTTGGGAAACTCCTTGCTGAAGTGACGAGAATTCGGACGGAGGGACGCACTGTACTAGCGGCATTGCCTCGCGATAGGCAGGCGGAGCCTGCGTGGCATTGGGTTCCCAGGCGGAGCCTGGGAACCAGAAACAAACCAGAAACTAGCGGCACTGCCTCGCGATGGGCAGGCGGAGCCTGCATGGCATTGGGTTCCCCAGGCGGAGCCTGGGAACCAGAAACAGGCGGAGCCTGCGTGGCATTGGGTTCCCCAGGCAGAGCCTGGGAATTAGGAAACCGCCGGTCAACAATCACATACACGAGGGCGCCTCAGGAACGTCCATTATAGGCCAAGGTGGCCGACTGCGCATGACAAAGCTCGGTTTCTGACCGCCATATGCGGCTCGTCGAGCAATCGGTTCGATCAAGTTATCCGGCATTCTACAATCACTCCCTGGGACGAAAGAATGCCCACATATTGAACGTCATCCAAGTCGATCCATCGTCAGCGTCGGATGGCAGTTTGATCCCACCCGTCCAAACACAGAGCGAGAAGGCATGAGCGATTCGATCGAGCGAGCCCAGTTGGCAAAACGGAGTGTCCGTGACGAATCGCTGCCGAAATGGTGGCGGATAGTCGATGCGCGGAACGCCTAAGAGAAAAAGGACTTGGCCAACTGGGTAGATGATGACAGCAAGAATGTCCTAGCGATTTCGGCTCAAGTGAACGAGATTGCAGCGCGGTAAGCTATAAAACGGATTCGGACTGGGAACGCGTATTGGAGAGCGATGCGGATAAAGGCCGTAACGATCCGTGTCCTTGCGGCAGCGGCAAGAAGTACAAGAAGTGCTGCCTCAAGCGATGATTTCTTGGAGACCAGTCTCGATCGGAACGGCAGTCTGTTTGGGACTTTGGAGAAGGAACCGTCGTAACGTTGTGGGGAAGCGGACCAGAGCGAGATTTCAATCGGTCTATGCCCTCGGCCGGCCAAACTGGGGCGGACGCGCGTTTGGCAGGCGGGGCCGCGCAAAGCGAACCCCACTAGCGGGGCAGTTGCGATGCCTCGTGGAACTGGTGACACTTGGCTAGACAGCTCGGTTTGCGGAATAGCCGATCTGCGCGAACAGTACGCATACAAAGAGTGGACCACCCGTTGACCATACGATGTCCAGCTTGTGGAAACCAGCTATCCGACACGGTCCATGCTGAAGATGGGCAGGCGCCATCGGTCACATGCGACCACTGCGGGCACGAAATAACGCGGCCTGAGGGGGTGCGTCGTGTAGATGCTGAGGTTACTCAGGACGAGGGCTTGAATAATCGACGTCTGGATCCTGCCCGCGGGCCTACGACTCGGGTGGAGACTCGCAGGAACTCGGCTGCCGAGGACGATCTGCACACTGCACCTGGCGGCGTCCATCATCGGCACGAACTGCCGGCGGTAGCCCATTTCAAACTCGATCGTTTGTTGGGCGAGGGGGGATTTGGGTCGGTGTGGTTGGCTCATGACACGCGCTTGAATCGTGCGGTGGCGCTCAAACTGCCAAACAATCCAGACGCCAGTTTATTGCATGAAGCTCAGACCGCCGCGCGCCTGCGTCACCCACACATCGTGTCCATCTACGAAGTGGGAATCGAGCAGGGTCAGGTCTACATTGCAAGCGAGTACATCGAAGGGACGACGTTGCGTGATGAACTCATGCAACAGGTGATTGGCGTGACCCGATCGGTGGATCTGATGTATACGATTGCCCAAGCGGCGCATCATGCCCACCAGCAGGGAGTCGTGCATCGTGACATGAAGCCGGGAAACGTCATGGTGGATGGGCAGGGCCAACCGTTCATCATGGATTTCGGAATCGCCAAATCAATGACTGACGACGAGACGATTTCGTCGGAGGGACAGATCGTGGGCACGGTCGCTTACATGGCTCCCGAGCAGGCTGCGGGGAAGAACGCGCGCACGGATCATCGCGCCGATATTTATTCGATGGGCGTCATTTTGTTTGAATTGCTGACGGGACACCGGCCGTTTCGCGGCACGGTGCAGGGGATCTTGTATCAAAAGAACAACAACGATCCCCCATCGCCTTGCTCGTTGGTACCCAATCTGCCGCGAGACCTGGAAACAATCTGTTTGAAGTGTCTCGAACGAGAACCGGACAAACGCTACCAGACGGCACAAGACCTGGCCGACGAGTTGGAACGGGTGCGACAGAACGTCCCGATCCTGGCACGTCCGGTCTCCCGCGTCGAGAAGCTGTGGCGCTGGTGCTTGCGCAATCCCATGTTGGCCAGCTCGACAGCTGCAATTCTATTGCTGGTGACTTGTTTTGCTACGGTGGGTTGGTACTTGTGGGGTGTGGCAGAGCATAATCGCTCGCTGACTCGAAAGACCTTGTATCGGGCCCACATGGTCCTCGCATCCAACGCCTATGCCGCAGGAGACTTCGAAGCGCTCGACGCCGCATTGCAACCGTATGCATTGCCGGGAAACGGGGCGTTGCGCGATTTCGCCTGGTATTACTTTCAGCACGCTCGACAGCCGGTATCCCGTACGCTGCACCTGGGAGGCCCGATCACCAATGTCAGCGTGTCGCGCGATGGCAGACTGGTGGCAGCCAGCCAGTTTAACGAGCCGACGGTCCAAGTCTGGTCAGTGGAAGATGGGCGACCGATGCGGGAGTTGGCAGTATCGGGCAGGCGCTGCGTCGCCCTGGCTTTTTCGGCTGTAGGCAATCGATTGCTGACGGCTGCCAACAACGGGACGATCCGTATCTGGAACCCCCAAGCC
>RFIQ01000251.1 GCA_003695565.1 Planctomycetota bacterium
CCGCGGTCGCTAGCATCCTCGGAAATCACCCCGTGCATCGCATCCGTCTCTGCGAGAATCGATGCGAAGAATCACCTGGCACAGCGCATCTAACCTAACAGACTGCATCGAAACGGTCGACGGTGAGGCTTGGATCCACAGGTGAATAGGGCCGCGCGACGCTGTTGGACCTGGAGCATCGCCGGATACGTCCTAGCAAAGGAAACCGCATGCGACTAAAGATTGGCGTGATGGGCGGCGCAGCGAGTGATATCCCTTCCGTCCACTTGGAAAAAGCATTCCAGTTGGGCAAAGCCATCGCCGCGGCCGATTGCATTGTAATTACCGGAGCCTGTCCAGGTCTGCCATTGGCGGCAGCTCGCGGAGCAAAGAAGAACGACGGCATGGTGATCGGGATTTCACCCGCCTTGAGTCTCGACGAACACGCTTTCAAGTACGAGTCACCGACTTTGGCGCACGACGTGCTGATTTTCACCGGCAGCGGACTGATGGGCCGCGAAGTCGTGAACATTCGCACCAGCGACATCGTGGTGATCGTCGGCGGTAGCAGCGGTACGCTGGGAGAATTGGCCATCGCCTACGATGAAGGAAAACTGATCGGCGTGCTGACGGGCACAGGCGGTATCAGCGACCTGGTCCAAGACATTTTGGCGGCGTGCAAGAAAGAGACCGGCGCGCGGGTGGTTTATGACTTTGACCCGCGGAAGCTCGTCGACCAACTGCTCGATATCTACCGCACGGAGCATTTTCGCCAACCATCCATATTCTGCCGAGGCATTTCAGAGCCATCGTCCCAACCGGTCGAGGGGAGCAGTCAGGATCCAGTGTGCGGAATGTGGGTCGCGCCGCATACGGCAGCAGCGCGACGCACACGTGGCGAGCGTCGCTATGTGTTTTGTTCCTTGCAGTGCGCTGAAGAATTTGACGCCGATCCTGGCCGTTACTTAATGAATACAGACGCGAGGTAGGTCAATACCGCGCGGCACATTCCGAGGAGAGTGTCATGAGTGGACCCAAAACGATTTCAATGCCATCGAAACAAGCCAAATCGTTAGAGATCGAGCAACTGACGCCGGTGACGACGCCAGCGGTAGAATACGACGTTGTCCGCGAACTGGCGTACTTCAAGTGGGAAGCGGCAGGCTGTCCCTGCGGCGACGGAGTCGAGTTCTGGCTGGCGGCTGAAGCAGAGCTAATGAATGCAGATCACCAGGGTCACGTCCAGGGTGAATCGTCATGACGCGATTATCCGACGAAGCAGCCCCGACACTCCAATTCCTGGGCGGAGCAGGTACTGTAACCGGATCCAAGTACCTCATTCGCGCAAAGGGAAGACAACTGCTCCTCGATTGTGGCTTATTCCAAGGGTTGAAGGAGTTGCGGTTACGCAACTGGCGTGAACCTCCGTTCGACCCGGCCGCGATCGATGCGGTGGTCTTGAGCCACGCACACATTGATCATTCCGGTTACCTGCCGTTATTGGCGCGTCGGGGCTTTCGCGGACCCGTCTATTGCACGCCAGCGACGCGCTCGTTGCTGCGAATCATGCTTCCGGATGCAGCCCACTTACAAGAAGAAGAAGCCGACTATGCCAACCGCAAAGGATACTCCAAACACCATCCCGCCGAACCGCTATTCAAGCGCCACGATGCCCGCGAGGCACTGAATCTCCTAAAGCCGCGGACGTACGGACAAGCGTTCAAGGTCACCGGTGAAGACGAGGTCGTGCTGCGACGCGCAGGCCACATCTTGGGTTCCGCTTCGATCGAGTTGCGGATCGGTCGCCGCCAGCCATTAACGCTGGTTTACTCGGGCGATTTGGGACGTTGGGGCAGACCCATCATTCGCGACCCGGAGTTTGTACCCGCTGCGGACATCCTGGTGGTCGAATCGACATACGGCGATCGAACACACGCTGCTGAGGATCCATCCGACGAGTTGGCGCGAGTCGTCAACGATGCGGTGAAGCGTGGCGGCGTTTTGCTGATTCCCGCGTTTGCGGTCGGCCGTACCCAAGAAGCTCGCGTAGGGTGGGACAAGCTCGCCCCTGGCGAGCGCCGGCCCACCAACGTGGATTTTCCTTCTTACAGTACAAGCAGACGGTTGGTGGGCCGGCGCTACGCTTGTCCCACCCTACGGAGGGACGATCATGCCCGACTACCGACGCAACTACGTGCCGGGTGGGACATATTTCTTTACCTGCGTGACGCATCGTCGGGCGCCGTTCCTCACAACCGAGCTCGGCCGCAAATGTTTGCGCAAGGCGATCAAGAAGGTCAAGCAGGATCATCCCTTCCAGATCGTTGCCATCGTGCTGTTGCCCGATCATTGGCATACCGTGTGGACGCTGCCGCCGGGCGACGACCGCTATCCCGTGCGCTGGATGCGCATCAAAGAAGAATTCACCGAACGATGGCTGGAGCGCGGTGGAGCGGAGCTACCGCAATCGGCCTCCCGCACGCGACACCGGCAGCGCGGCGTGTGGCATAAACGCTACTGGGAACACACGGTGCGAGACGAAGACGATCTGAAACGTTGCGTCGATTACGTGCATTTGAATCCTCGCAAACACAAGCTGGTCGCGCGCGTGCGCGATTGGCCCTGGTCGTCGTTTCACCGATACGTGAAGCTGGGCGAGTACGATCTGGATTGGGGCGGCACCGACCCGACGCCCGGCTGGGAGGATCCGGAATGGGGCGAGTTGGTGTAATCGTCTTGGAAACCGGATTGTGGTGGAGAGCAGATGGTGGGCCGGCGCTGCGGATGGTGGGCCGGCTACGATTTACGATCAGGTTGGTGGGCCGGCGCTGCGCTTGTCCCACCCTACATTGCCGACCGAGACCCGTGGGTTGGCAACGGGTAGGGTGGGACAAGCTCGCGCAGCGAGCGCCGCCCCACCGTCTTGGACGCCGGCCCATCATCGCTCGCCTACTCTGATCGCCCTTCGCAAAAAAACTCAAAAATCGCCCGAGTCTCGTGTAACCTCCGGCCCGTTTTGGTTCTGGTACAGATAGAGACGACACCAGATAATCGAAAACGGGGGAGCCGAGCGATGGCGGAAACGCGAAGACAAACATGCCCGCAGTGTGGGGCCGAGCTGCCGGCCGGGGCGCCGGAGCAGCCGTGTCCGGCGTGCTTGATGAAGCTGGGGCTGGAAAGCTGGGCGGCCGGCAAGGCCGGCGCAGGTGCTCTGGATCCAACCGTGCCGTCGCCGGCCGGCTCGCCCGGGCGGTTCGAGCCGCCGGCGGTCGACCAGCTTCAGGGCCTGATCCCGAACCTGGAGATCCTCGAACTGATCGGCTCGGGCGGCATGGGCGCCGTGTACAAAGCCCGCCAGACGCATCTGGACCGGATCGTCGCCCTGAAAATCATCAACCCCGACGTGGCCGGCGATCCCGGTTTCGCCGAACGCTTCGCCCGCGAAGCCAAGGTGCTGGCCAGGTTGAATCACCCGCACATCGTCACCGTGCATGACTTTGGGCAAGTAGGTCCCGTCTGCCGGACGGGACCCGATGCACCAGCACAGGATTCCCAACC
>RFIQ01000252.1 GCA_003695565.1 Planctomycetota bacterium
CCTCAAATCGGTCATCGATCTGGCATCGGAGATTGGCCGGGAGGGACGCGAAGGCAAGAAGGTAGGAACGTTGTTTGTCGTGGGAGATACCCGCAAGGTGCTCGAACACTGCAAGGACAGCGGGTTCGATCCCATGCGCGGATACAAGCGCGAGAATCGCAGTTTGTTCGACCCGCGCGTGCGGGAGGACATCAAGGAAATCGCCCAAATGGACGGTGCCTTCATCGTCTCCAATGAAGGCGTGATCGAACGGAGTCGGCAGATCGTCGAAGTTTCCCACGCGACGGTCTCCCTGTCCAAAGGGCTGGGGGCGCGGCATTGGGCGGGTGCGGCCATTTCGCAAACCACCAACGCCATCGGCATCGTCGTCAGTCAATCGACCGGCACGGTCCGCCTGTTTCAAAAGGGCGAGACCGTGCTGCGTATCGAACCGATGGATCGGGCGGTGGCGTGGCAGGAACTGAGTTACGAATCGCCGCCCATGGACAGCAAATAGTAGACGCACCTGCCCTGCCTGTCCGGCAGGGGGCCGCATCCACGCGTCTCGGCATGCAACCTCAAACCGCGGCCGTTTTTGCAGCCATTACATTGACGGGGCGGTTCTGTACGTAACGCTCACCCTAAGGGCATTGGCATGCCCTTGTCGGATCCAGATCGGCCGCGGCCGTGAGGCATCCCGGGCGGTGGTTCAGGCGCGAAGATTCCCCGGGCCACTGTGGGACCGGACAATTCGCGATACACTGATTTTCACACGTCAATCGACAGGCTTTTACCAGACACAACAATCAATCCTTCCGGCAGTCTTTTGTTGCTGTGATCATCGTGCACGGCACGATGAAGGAATCATGGCATTTGAAGGCGCGTGCAGCCTCTTGGATGCAGTGGGGGTGGTATGTTTCCACGTCCAACCAAGTATCAAGCACCTTAGAAGCCGAGAAGGAACTGCCCAGCAATGCTTATGCGACATCCGCATCCCGAGTTACAGTTCGCATACAAACTTCCCTACGGCGCGATCGTCACCGATCGTGGGGTCCAGTTCGTCGTGTTCAGCCGCAGTGCAACTGCAATGCGCCTGCTGTTGTATGACCGCGTCGAGGACCGCGAACCAGCGGAGATAATCGAGTTCGATCGCGATTCCGACCGGTGGGGAGACGTGTGGAGTGTGTTCGTGCCGGGGATCGGCCCGGGGCAGTTGTACCACTTCCAGGCCAACGGACCATTCGACCCGGAGGCCGGACAATGGTTCGACGGCAATGCACGCCTGATCGACCCCTATGCCAAAGCGTTGGCAGGCACGTTCCAGAAGAGCAACGACGGTATCATCCGTCCGCCAAAGTGCGTCGTCGTCGACGATTACTTCGATTGGGAGGGAGATCGTCATCTGCGGCGTCCCCTTTCTGAAACCGTCATCTATGAAATGCACGTGCGAGGATTCACCAAAAGTCGGACCGCACGGGTTTCCAGCCCCGGCAGTTATCTGGGGGTTATTGAAAAGATTCCTTACTTGCAGGAATTGGGGGTGACGGCGGTCGAATTGATGCCAGTGCACGAATTCCCCATTCTGGACATCCACGGAAATCGCCCCGAACGGCCGAACTACTGGGGCTATGATCCCATGGCCTTTTTTGGCCCCCATCGCGGGTATGCGTCAACGCGGGAACCGGGCGGGCAGGTCAAAGAGTTCAAGCAGATGGTCAAAGCCCTGCACCAGGCGGGAATCGAAGTCATCCTGGATGTGGTATTCAATCACACCTGCGAGGGCAATGAGCACGGTCCCGTGCTGAGTTTCAAGGGGCTGGAAAACCGCGTGTACTACATCCTGTCAGGAGGCGGCAGCCACTATTGCAACTATTCCGGCTGTGGCAACACGTTCAACGGCAACCATCCCATCTGCCGCGAGCTGATTTTCCACTGTTTGCGCCACTGGGTACACAACTATCATGTGGACGGATTCCGATTCGATCTGGCGAGCATTTTGTCTCGCGACCGGTACGGGAATCTGATGCCCAACCCGCCTCTGGTGGAAATGATTGCCGAGGATCCGATGCTGGCCGACACCAAGATCATCGCCGAGGCATGGGACGCGGCAGGTGCCTACCAGGTCGGGTCGTTCGGCGATTTGCGTTGGGCGGAATGGAATGGCCGCTATCGCGATGATGTGCGCAGGTATTGGCGGGGTGATGACGGGATGATCGGACCGATGGCCACACGGTTGGCTGGTTCGTCCGATCTGTATGAACACGCTGGCCGCGCCCCCTATTGCAGCATCAATTTCATCACCAGCCACGACGGATTCACGCTCAACGACCTGGTGTCCTATAAAGAAAAGCACAACGAGGCCAACGGAGAGGGGAATCGCGATGGGGACAACAATAACTACAGCGATAACTACGGAGTCGAAGGTCCCACCCGTCGCAAACCGATCGAGCGAATACGCCTGCGGCAAATCAAAAACATGCTGTCGACGCTGATGCTCAGCCAGGGAGTCCCCATGATTGTCATGGGGGACGAAGTGCGGCGAACGCAGAAAGGGAACAACAACGCCTACTGCCAAGACAATGAGATTTCCTGGTTCAACTGGAATCTGGTCAAGAAGAATCAGTCGTTGTTGCGGTTCGTGCAGGGCTTGATCGCAATTCGCAAGGACCAGCCGACGCTGCGACGGACGCGGTTCCTCACCGGACGTCCGTTCGATAGCCGTGGAGTCGCCGATGTCAATTGGTTCAACCATCTGGGCCTGCCCTTCAATTGGGAGCATCCACACGGTGGATTGACATGCTGGTTACCGGCTCCTTCCATTGCTGACGACCCCGAGGGGCGGGCGCGTGATTTTCTCATGCTGTTCAATGGCACGCACGAGACGATCAATTTTCATTTGCCGGAACAGGTGCGGGGCCAACGGTGGAGTCTGGTCATCGACACGTCGGCCGACGACCCGATGGACATTTTCCCCAATTTCGACGGTCCAGAAGCCCCCGCCACACGGCAAGTCGACTTGATCTATCGCAGCCTCAAGGTCTATGCGGCCAGTCGGCCCGAATAGCAGAACGCGCGATCCCGCCGACCGCCGTTTCTTATCGCCTCGTTCAGCTTCCGGGCGGGCACTGCCATCAGTCCTGGCAGGTGCTCGCCCTTTTTCTATCGCCGCACCACAGTCCCCACCGCCTCCCAAGTTCGTTAGAATCGCTGCCGACGCAGACGTTCATCGTCTGGTGGAATCTGGCCGGAAACCGGGGCAGGGCCGGGCAACAATTTTTGCATGCAACGCGGAGAGAACGAACGATGATGCGAGCGGCGATCGTGGGTGTCGGATTCATGGGTTGGATTCACTATCTGGCCTATCAACGAGCAAACGGTATTCGGTTGGCCGCGTTCTGCTCGCGCAATCCCAAGAAGCGGGCCGGCGATTGGTCGGATATTCGAGGCAACTTCGGCCCGCCGGGTGGCCATGTTCCGGTCGATCAATTGAAGGTTTACGCTTCGTTGGACGAGATTCTGGAAGATGCAGAAATCGATTTGGTCGACATTTGTTTGCCTCCTCATCTGCATACCGATGCGGCATGCCGGGCATTGCGGGCCGGCAAACATGTGCTGTGCGAGAAACCGCTGGCTTTGAACACGGGAGATTGCGATCGGATTCTGGCGACTGCCCGCGAAGCAGATCGGCAGGTCCTGGTCGCGCAGGTGTTGCCCTTCATGGGAGAATTCCAATTCGCATACCAGGCCTCCACTGGTCAACGCTTCGGCAAGCCCCGTCACGGGTTCTTCAAACGCGTGATCTCTCCACCGGATTGGATCCCGAATTTCTACGACCCTCACGAGGTCGGGGGCCCCTTGATCGATTTGCATGTGCATGACACGCATTTTGTACGACTGGTATTCGGTATGCCGAAACGCGTGATCTGCACTGCGGAAACCCGCCATGGGTTGGCCAAATATTGCTATTCCCTGATGGAATTCGAAGATGCCGAGTTGCGCATAGCCACGGCCAGCGGGGTCAGCGACCAATCCGCCCGCCCCTTTTGCCACGGCTTCGAACTACAATTCGAGAAGGCTCTAGTTGGATACCAATTGGA
>RFIQ01000253.1 GCA_003695565.1 Planctomycetota bacterium
CAAGTTGCCCGTCTGGTTCGACATGCTGGACGAAGCGCACATCCAAACCTTGGTCCGTTTTGCCGAGCAGCTCGAGGCCCGCAACATTCAGTGCATCGGCATACTCGACCATCCCCCGGCACGCTACCGAGAGAATTTCGGAACGGGCGATGTGCAGCTCTATGCGTACCATTATTTTCGCGACACCGAGGTGTGGGAGCCGCTGCTGGAACCCGTACTGACGCGACTGGGAATGAAGATCCGATGGTTCCAACTGGGGGCCGAGAATGACACCAGTCTGCAAAACGAGGAGGACCTGCCAGCCGCCGTCGCCACCATTCGTCAACACATGCAAGCCTATGCGCAAGAGCTGCAACTGGCCCTGCCGTGGGATTGGCTGGATCCTCTGCCGCAGCCGATCGATGAACTGACGTGGGATGCGACACAGTTCTCGACCAAACCGCCGCTGACCTCGCAGGAGTTGCCGCGCTACGTCGGTGCGGTGCACAGCCAGAAAAAGCAAACTTGGACGCGGCTCGATCCACTGCCCAAGTCCCAGTATGGGTTGTACACCCGTGTCCTGGATCTGGTGCAGCGGATGATCGAAGTGCGCCGGAGCAACGTCGCCGCCGCCTTCGTCTACAATCCGTTCGCCGAGCAAACGGGGCTGTTCACGCCGGATGGCAAGGTGTCGGACATGCTCATCCCCTGGCAGAACTGCACTCAAGCCGTTGGCCAGGGCGAGTACGTTGGATCCATCGAAATGCCCCGATCCAGTGTCAATCACATCTTCGCTAACGAGGATGACGGGGTGATGGTCGTTTGGAACCCTGACGAAGTCGTCGAACAACTTTATCTTGGCAACGAGTTGAGCGGCCGGGATATCTGGGGCAGACCTGTTGCCATCGAATCACTGACGGTTCATGGGGGAACGCAACAACGAATCGCCGTGTCCCGTTGGCCGGCATTCATCAGCGGTGTGGATGTCGACATCGTCCGCTGGCGACAGAGTTTCGAGTTGTTGACGTCGCACGTGGAGAATCGACTGGGCGTCGCGCCCGTGGTGCGGATGAAAGCGGTCAGCGCGTTCGATGAAGTGGTGACCGGTAAAGTCTCTCTGACGTGCGAAACTCTGTTGAATGGCAGCAATGCCTCCCTGCCGTTTCAAATCGCACCCGGTCAGGAAGCGACCTGGGAAATGCCGCTCCCGCTCAAGCCGGATGCTTCCGCAGGCAAACATCGCTTGCAGTTCGAATTCGAAATCCAGGGCAGACAACTATACCGATTTCGGTTGTATCGCGAAGTCTACCTGGGCAGCGGCGACATTGAATTGCGATTTGACGCAGTACGGGAAAACGACCACCTGGTACGGATTCAGGTCGAGGCGAACAATCATACGGATGGGCCATTGAGCTTCGATTGCAGAGTATTCTCCCCAGGAGCGCCCTACCAGCGGTTCCAGTTGGTCAATCTGCCTCCGGGGACCACAGAGAGGAAAATCCGGTTGGTGATCGACGATGCAGGACAGCCTGTCGAACGCTGGTTTCGTTGCGAACAGATCGGCGCCAATAGGGTGTTGAACTACCGTGTCAAGTTCTAAGCCCCCTAAAACCCTGCTGCCAGGTAACGCACCAGGGAGTCGGGACGCTCAGAGTTTTCCGTTGCGCTGCGCGTTCCCTTGAGACTGGTCGCCAGGGCTGTGCAGATGACAGGTCCCGTCGGGATCGCATTTTCCTGCGATCCGATACCTCCGTCGGGCGAACCAGCGGTAGAGCCACCGCCACAGAGGCATGGCACCGGGGAGATGCAACAACGGGGCCAACCACCACAAACGGGGCAGACGCCGGGAAAGCACTCGCACCGCATCGGCACCGCCAGCCATTTGACCGTCGCGGGTTACGACCCACATCTGCTCCATCAGTTGCTCATGGGTCAGCTCCGGGAATCGCGCGGCGACGCGGGGGTCATGCAAACTCAAATATGCCAATCGCCCGCCGGAGAACTTTTCCAGCCGTTCTACCTGCTGCCGGCAAAACCGACATCGGCCATCCCATATCACGATGTCGCGCTGCGGGTGTGCATCCGGGTCGGGTAAATCTGCTGCAAGCATGCCTGGCTGCTCTGCGGGGACGGATCCTGGTTTCCTGGTCGATCGTCGGAGGCGGGTAGGCCCAAGGCCTACCCCTGCAGCCATTCTACGCCATGATCCGTCGGGATGATGGGCGATTGCTCCTGAGCGAAACAAAAACGCCCGCGGCAGGACTCAGGGAGGCCGACCCAGCGCTTGCCTCGATCTGCTGTCCTGCGCGCCCCCTGTCGAGGGCTAGAAATTGCGAAACGGTCCACGCGGTTCGGCCCGCTCCATCTCCGCCAGCCACTGGCCATAGCGCTCTTGGAGGTGGGCCAAAATGTCGGGGTGCTGCTGCGATAGGTCTCGGCTCTCACCCACGTCATGCGTCAAATCGAACAAGCCACCACCAGCCTCCGCATCGACCCACTTCCAATTACCGACGCGTGCCGCCCGGTCGCCACGCCGTTTCCAAAACATCTCTGTCCGTGGACTGGTCGCATTGGTTGCCAATACGGACCACATATCGAATCCATCGATCTGCAGACCTGACGGTAAGTCCGACCCGGTCACCGCCAGCGTGGTCGGCAACAGATCGAGCGTGGAAAGGAATTGGTCGCGCTGTTGGCCAGCCGGAATTCGTGGCGGAAAGCGCACGATGGCCGGCACCCGGACGCCCCCTTCCCACATTTGGGCCTTGTGGCCTCGCAACGGACCGTTGTCAGCGATTCCGCTGCCGCCGTTGTCCGACAGAAAGACGATCATGGTCGAGTCGGTCAGATCGAATTCATCCAGCACATCGAGGATGCGTCCAATCGCGGCATCCATTTCCGTCACCGCGGCACAGTATTCCAATCGACGCCCCGCTCGATTGCGGACCTGTGCCGGTTTCCCATACCGCGTAGCAGATTGCAATCCAGCGCCGGCCTGCAACTCCGGATACAGGGCCTTGTACGCATCCGTCCCCTGCGGGGCTGATCGGATGACGGGATCCAGGTTCGAGGCGGAGTGCGGTGCATTGAAGGGGATGTACAGAAAGAACGGTTCCGCGTGGTGGCGGCGCAGGAATCGTACTGCCTCCCGCTCGAACAATTGCGTGCAGTACGTCCCACGGTCTTCTTGAGTCGGCCGGTCATCGCGATACATGCTGGGAACCCCATACCGCTCGTGGGTAAAGTAATCGATCCCCGTATTGACGAAGCCATAAAACTCATCGAATCCGCGCGAGGTAGGCAGAAACCGGCGCAGGGAACCGAGGTCCCACTTCCCGAAGATAGCGGTCCGGTAACCCTGTTGCCGCAACAATTCGGGCAAGAGAATCTCGCGCGTGTCCATCCCGCCGATCCGCTCGAAGGTCACCTCATATTCCTCGGGTGAATAACGATATCCGTAGTCGGGCGCTTCATTGCGAATCATGTCGTAAATACCGTTGCGCTGCGGATAGCGCCCAGTCAGCAAACTGCCGCGGCTGGGGGTACATGCCGGCCAGCTCACGTAGAAGTTCGTCAAACGCACTCCGCCGGCAGCCAGGCGGTCCAGATTGGGCGTCTTGACTTGTCGACTGCCGAAACAACCCAAATCGGCGTACCCTTGATCGTCGCTGACAATCCAGACAATATTCGGCCCGACCCCGGCTTCCGTCGCGGGATCCGCCGCCACCCCTTCGGCGTCCAACCCCGCGCCAATGCCACAAGCTAGCGCCACGGCGAACGACCAGACTCGCCAGTTTCTAGTTTCTACCGACCGCATAACTTCTCCCTTCCACCCACGATATCCGCCATCCATATCC
>RFIQ01000254.1 GCA_003695565.1 Planctomycetota bacterium
CCTTCGTCGGCGGCAGGCACTGCGTGTCATTGCAACTCTGATAGGTCACGGTGACTGCAATCGCGTGCTGCCCGGCAGGTGCATCGTCGGCCAATTGCAACTCAGCCACAAACCGCACATCCCCTTCATACAGGCTCATTGGCCCCAGAGGGGACTGTTCGACGTGCGCCGCAGGCAGCGCCCAAGCGGAGGCGGCGACCCATCCTGGAGCATCAATTTGCAATCGAGTTGGAATGCCCACGCCGGTTGGTCCCTCGGCAGCATAGATGTGCCAGGGAGCAAACATTTTCGCTCGCACCACCAGAACCACTTTGTCTCCCGGATTGGCCTGGCTGGGATGAACGACCGCGCCGAGCGCTACAGGTCGATCGGCCGTCGGCTCAGCAACGGGTACGTCAACCGAACTGACATCGATCGCAGGGGGCGGCCCCGCAGCCGGGCCGCCGCTTGCCACGGCGGGGACACGGCCGGTATCGGATGCGTTGTCCCCTGTGTTCCCTTGCATCGCCCCGCACCCACATATATTTAGAACCAGTAGCCCGACCAGCCCGATTCGCATCTGTTTTGTTCTCCGCAGTTCCGTAAACCAACAATCCGTAAACCAACAATATCTGTAAGGCAGCTCCTGCCGACCGTTCCATCCAAGCGTCGCGGCTCACCTCGCCCTGCCTGGTCGCGCCCCGCGACACATCAATTACCAGGTCACGAAACTGAGCCAGACCTATCGACGTGGCCCAGCAACGTTAACCAGTGCCCACATTAACTGGCAACCAGCGCGCAGCGCCCTGCGGTCAATTCTGCCCCCCGGTTGGGCCGCCGTCAACGTGCCTCACACGCCTAGCCTGTGGGAGCTGTGCCATCGATAATGTGCACGTTAGCCGCCGGACGCTCGCTGGCGCGATCCGATCGCTGGCGACGTTTCCAACCGCTGGCCGATCGCCAACCAGTCATTGCCTCGCCCCGGACTGGTTTTGCGACTTGGCAACACCACCGGCTCGGAGACGAGAACCATGCAACGCGGCGATCCAGCCCCCCGCAGGGGCCTTTTCCTGCCCTCTCAAAATCCCCAAGGCGACGCGATGGCATCCAAGCAAAAGAAGAGACCCAAACTGGTTCTGCTCGATGGTATGGCCCTGGTCTACCGCGCTCATTTTGCCATGATCCGCAGCCCTCGATATACATCCAAGGGCCTTTGTACTTCGGCTATCTTTGGTGTGCTGAACACGTTGCTGGACGTCTTGCGCCGAGAGGAACCGACTCACATCGCTGTGGCATTCGATACTGCGGAACCGACGGCTCGGCACGAAGAGTTTGCCGACTACAAAGCGCAGCGCGAAGAAATGCCCGAGGACATCGCCGCGCAACTTCCGGGGCTGGACCGCCTGTTCGAAGCCTTCAACATTCCCATCATTCGCGCGCCCGGGTACGAGGCCGACGACATTATCGGCACGCTGGCCCGGCGGGCGGCCCAAGCCGGTTTCGACGTGGTCATGGTCACGCCCGACAAGGACTACGACCAACTGGTCAGCGAACACATCACGCTATTTCGCCCGGGACGGCAAGGCAGCGAACCGGAAATCCTGGGGGTCCAGGAAGTTCTGAACAAATGGGGCATCGAACGCGTCGAGCAGGTCGTAGACATCCTGGGATTGATGGGCGACTCCAGCGACAATATTCCGGGCATTCCGGGTGTGGGCGAAAAGACGGCAAAAAAACTGATCGCCCAGTTTGGATCCATCGAGAACTTGATTGCCAACGCGGACTCTCTAAAGGGCAAACTGCGCGAGCGAGTCAAGGAGCATGCCGATCAGGCCTTGCTGTCCAAGCGGCTGGTTACCATTCAAACGGATGTTCCCATCGAGATCGACTTGGAGTCGCTGCGGCGGAAGGAATATGACGCGGAGAAGTTGCGTGCCTTGCTAGCCGAGTTGGAATTCGAAACGATTGGCAAGCGGTTGTTCGGCGATTCGTTCACCATCAATACCAGCCGCGCACAAGTGGTCCGCGAAAAACGCGAAAAGGAGATTCAAGCCTCGTTGTTCGACGACCAACCGGATGCGCCGCAGACCCTTCGGACCAAATCGCATGTGTACGAAACCATCGATTCGATCGACGCGCTGCAACGCCTGGTCGCACACTTCTCCCAGGTGCGCGAAATCTCGTGGGACACGGAAACGACTGGTCTCGATCCCCACACGGCCGAGCCGCTGGGCATTGCCGTGGCCTGGGAACCCGGCAGAGCGTATTACATCACCCTGCCATCCCAACCGGCGGAGCGATCCGAGTTCCTGGACGTGTTCAGGCAAGCCCTCAATGCCAGTCCGGCTGTGCAAATCGGCCACAACCTCAAGTACGACCTGAGCATCCTCAAATGGCAGGGACATGAAGTCTCCGGTTCGTTCTTTGACACCATGATCGCGCATACCGTCAAGGAGCCCGATATCAAGCACGGCCTGGACTACCTGGCAAAGCTGTATTTGAATTACGAACCCGTTTCGATCACTCAATTGATTGGCAAGCGCGGCAACGACCAGAAGAACATGCGTGACGTTCCCTTGGAACAGCTCGCCGAATACGCCTGTGAAGACGCGGATATCACACTACAGATCGCCGCGGCGCTACGGCCGGAAATCGAGCGGGCGGGGTTGCAGCGAGTTTGCTACGAAGTCGAATTTCCGCTCATTCCCGTGCTGGTCGACATGGAGTACGAGGGAATCCGTTTGGATGTGGAGGCCCTCCGCCGCTACTCCCAGCAACTGGAAGAAGAGATCGACGCGTTGCGGCGGCGCATTTTCGAGGCAGTCGGCCACGAGTTCAACATCGACTCGCCCAAGCAGTTGGGCGTGGTGCTATACGAGGAACTGCGGATCGACGACAACCCCAAACGCACGGCGACAGGCCAGTACTCGACACGCGAATCGGAACTACAGCGATTGAGCCACCGCCACCCAATCGTGCAGGACATTCTGGAATACCGCAATGCCGTCAAGCTGAAAAGCGTGTACGTCGATCAGCTTCCCAACTACGTTCACCCCCGGACGGGACGGATCCATACGCATTACAGCCAGACGTGGACCGCCACGGGACGCATGCAATCGACCGATCCCAATTTGCAGACGATTCCGATCCGTAAGGAACGGGGACGCGAAATCCGTGCCGCCTTTGTGGCTCGAGACGAGAACTACTACATTCTCTCAGCCGATTACTCGCAAATCGAGCTGCGGGTCGTCGCTCACATGAGTGGCGATGAGGCCATGATCGAAGCTTTCCGGCAGGATTTGGATATCCACGCTGCCACGGCCGCGCGGATCTATGGTGTGCCTTTGGATCAGGTGACGCGAGAAATGCGCGACCAGGCCAAGACGGTGAATTTCGGCATCATCTACGGCATGTCCGCCTACGGTTTGCAACAACGATTGAACATATCCCGAGCCGAAGCTCGCGAGCTGATCGAGCAGTATTTTCAGACCTACCCCGGGGTGAAGAAGTTCATCGATGCCACGATTGCCGCAGCTCGCAAACACGGCTATGTGGAAACGCTGACTGGGCGACGCAGGTACCTCCGCGACATCAATTCGCGCAACCGCACGGTAGCCGCGGCCGCCGAGCGCTTGGCCGTCAATACTCCCCTACAAGGCACGGCTGCGGATATTCTCAAACTAGCGATGATCCGTGTCCACAAAGCGTTGCGCGACCAGGCCCTCCAAACCAAAATGCTACTTACAGTGCACGATGAGATTATCTTCGACCTGCATCGCGACGAAGTGGAACTGGCGACAGGTGCAATCCGCGAAGCCATGGAGCATGCCATGGAATTGAAAGTTCCCTTGAAGGTCGATATGGGTTGGGGCAAGAATTGGTTGGAGGCGCACTGAGAACGCTACCTGCACTTCATCCAATGCCCGATCCTTCGCCAACCCGATAGAAAATACGGAATCCAATTATGCCGATTCGCAGTATCTTGGTAAAAATCGACGGTAGTGGGAGCAGCCACATCGCAGCCGAATTGGCCTTGGAATGGGCCGTCCGCTTCAGGGCACGCATCAAGGGAATTTCGGTATTCGATGAAGAGCGTTATCTGATCCCTTATGCCGAAGAACCACCGGGATTGTATGAACAGCGACTGAAGGAACTGGAAGCGGCCAAGACTGCTGCCGAAGCCGCGCTGGAGCAGTTGTCCAGCCAGTGCGCGGAACGGGGGATTCTGTGCGAGGTCTGCCAGGAAACGGGGCGATTCCGCGAAGCGGTCCTCAAGGAGATCCAGCGGCATGATGTCGTTTTGCTGGGACGCCACCTGCACGCGTCGACGATCGATGATCCATCGGGGCGGATAACCCGTCTGTTACGCGATTCCTGTCGCCCCGTGGTCCTGGTTCCAGAGGCCTTGCCTCGCGAAGAGAATACGCTGCTGGCGTATAACGGCTCCCCGTCGTCAGCCCGCGTCCTGGCCACACTGGTTGCTTCTGGCCTTTTGGATACAGGCCGGACGATCGTCGCTGGCGTTGATGAAACCGTGGAACAAGCCCAGGCTCGCATCGCACCGGCACTGGATTACCTGGCCATCCACGAAATTCCCGCTGAGGGGCTGGCGATTTCCAGCCGTGCCCCCGTGCACGACGAATTGGTCGAACAGGTGGCCAAACGCGATGTGGGGTTATTGGCCGCGGGTGCGTTCGGCCGGTCCCGAAC
>RFIQ01000255.1 GCA_003695565.1 Planctomycetota bacterium
GGCGTGTGGCGTCTTGTGTTGGGTGTCGCGGCCGGGGTCTGCCGCGACTTCGTCGCTGGGAAATTTGCGCAAGTCAGCCGCGGAGCGGCGGGAGCGTGTAGCGTCGTCGCTGGGGAATTTGCGCAAGTCAGCCGCGGAGCGGCGGCAGCATGTAGCCGCATGCGCCAGCTTGGGGGGCCGGAACACGAATTACATCCGTCAACTGCGGAGCGGTGGTGGCGATGCACTGGTCAAACGCTTGTTTGTAACGTTGTGTAGGAGAAGCCATCCCGGGGTGGGCTCAGGTAGAATGGACCGGTGTGGTAAAGATTCGAAAATCCGCTGTGGATCAAGAGCGACCATCTCGAGCTGTCCCATGCCGACCTCTCCCCTGCCGCATTTGTTGATCGTCGAAGATGACCAGGAATTGGCGCGCATGGTGGGCCAGTACCTGCGTAATAACGGCATGGAGACGACTACCGTTCACGACGGGCGGGCTGCGTTCGAATTGTTGTGCGATCAGGCGTTTGATGGGGTCATCCTGGACATTGGATTGCCGGGGATGGATGGCATCGAGGTTTGTCGGCGCATACGCCCGCGATTTGCTGGCCCCATCCTGATCTTGACGGCCCGCGGAGAAGAAATCGACGAAGTGGTGGCTTTGGAGGTTGGGGCGGACGATTACATGGCCAAACCGGTGCGGCCGCGCGCCCTGTTGGCTCGACTGAAAGCGCATCTCAGAAAGAGCAATGCCACGGACGAGGGAAGCGGAGGGGACGGTCCGCTGACCGTCGGCGAATTAAAGATCGATCCGGCGGTGCGCGAAGTCCGGTTGCGCGGGGAGTTGGTTGCGTTGACGACCGCAGAGTTCGACTTGTTGCATTTGCTGGCGCTGCATGCGGGCAAAGTGGTACCGCGCGCGGAATTGTACGAGAAGCTCAATGGGATTCCGTTTCAAGGGATGGACCGATCGATCGATCTCCGCGTCTCGCGGCTGCGGAGGAAGCTGGGGGATGATTCTCAGCAGCCGCAAATCATCAAATCCATTCGGGGTGTCGGTTACTTGTTGGCGGTCCGTCCATGACACGATTGTTTCTTCGTTTTTACATCGGTGTGGTCGTGATCCTGGCCATCGCCTGGTGCGTCAACGGTTTTCTCTATACGCAACCGAAGCTGGCCGAGAACCTTCGCGTCGTGGAACGCGCATTGGCGGGCGGCGTGCACCTGGCTATGGACCGGCTGAACGATGCGGCCGCAACCGGTGGTGAAGCGGCCATGCACCGCGAATTGAAACAGATTCAGGAGGTGTTCCACTATCCGGTGCGCGTCCGAACGATGGATGCGGCCCAGTTCTCATCTTCTACGACGGAACGACTCGAAAACGGAGAAGTCGTGTTTTTCTTTCAGGCCGGCGGGCGGATTGCTGGTTTGCTGGCCGATCGACGTCATGTCGTCGAGTTCGGCCCATTGCCGTCCCTGGTCGGCCCGAGCAGTTGGCAGTTGATGACAGCCTATGGGGCGGTCTTGATGGTGGCTGCGGTGGCGATTGCGTTGTTGCTGCGGCCGGTCGTGCGTCAGATGCGAGCCATCGAGCGGACCGCGCTGGCCATCGCGGAGGGTGACTTCTCGGCTCGGGTCGCTGCTCGCACCAAAGCCCAGGGATTGGCCATCGCACATGCTTTCAACACGATGGCGGAACGAACCGAATCACTGTTGAACTCCCAGCGTGAGCTTTTGCAAGCCGTTTCGCACGAATTGCGCACTCCCCTGGCCCGCATTCGATTCGCAGTGGATCTGTTGGAATCCGATGACGATTCGACGTCACAACATGAACACCTGGCGTCGATCGAGCGGGCTACAGGCGAGTTGGATGACCTGGTCGGTGAGCTGTTGAGCTATGCCCGGATGGAAGTGATCGAACCGGAAAAAACTCGTGAGGAGTTCGACCTGGTCGACGTGTCGCGGGATGTCGTGGCCAGCCGACAGCAGATCTTTCCTGCCGTCCGTTTCGAAGTCAGGGCCGAGCGCGATTCCGTGCTGGTCCAGGCCGACCGAAGGAGTGTCGAGCGGGCGATCGGCAACCTGGTGAGCAATGCAGGGAGATTCGCCCGGCAGCGCGTTGTTATGTCGATCGACGAAAAGGGGGGAACCGCCATCATCCGCATCGATGACGATGGGCCGGGCATTGATCCGAAAGACCGTCAGCGAATCTTCGAACCGTTTGTGCGCCTGCCCGGTGCTCCAGGCCGCGGAGCTGGCTTGGGGCTGGTGCTGGTTTCGCGGATCGTCCGATCGCACCAGGGATCGATCCAGGTCGCCACCAGCCCGCTGGGCGGAGCTCGGTTCGAAATCCAGTTTCCATTGCGGGGCTCGGTTCTGACGCAGTAAACCGGGCGGTGTGGGTAAGTTGCACCGGCGGTATCGTCCGCGAATTCTGGCGCTGTTGTGCCGTTCGCTCAAGCAATTGCTGGGCGGGGTTCGAAGTAGGACAGAAGTGCCTCGCAGTGTCCCGGCATCGCGCCGGCGTTCTGCACGATCGAGAGGCGAATCCAACCGCGCACGTCCGACGTCGATTGGAGTCTTTGGCGGCCGATTTTCCCGACGGTGGTACAATGCGTTACTTGTTGATGTCCCTTTCGTCCCATCATCGACCGGGGCAAATCGCATCCGCCTGCGCACTGGGTGCGTTGGCCGGATGCGCTGTGTTCTCACCGCCACTGCTGGTCGCTTGCCTGGCCCTGCTGTACGTCCTGCCGATTCATTTGCCCATCGCCGCCGTGACTGCGGTGGGGATCGGGGCCCTGCAGTATCTGTATGGACAGACGTTTTGTTCAGCCCTCGGCGTACGCTTGCTCCAATCGTCTCCAGTTGGCGCGTGGCTGGTCGGGGCAATGCCCGCGAAATTTCTCGCCTGGCTGGGTTTGGCTAGAAGTTCGGTCATCGGCGGTCTGGCAGTGGGGATCGCACAACTCCCGTTCACCTTTGCGGCGACGTGGCTGGTCTTTCGATCGCTGTGGAACGCGGACGCGATGCTGCAAGATTCCGTCCAGCACGGAGTTGGGACGTCCGAAGGGAATTGGGGATCGCCGCTGCGGCACGATCAACCGGCCGCCAGGTTAGCAACGGATGACCAGGAATCACTGGAACTGGCCAACGTGGCCCGCCAGCCCTTGGAGGATCAGCCGGTGTTGCCCTCGGATGGCCTGGAGTCCTTTGAACTGGAAGAGGTGTTGGAGATCGAGGAGACGACTTGGCATCCCAGCGGGCCATCCGTTCAGCCTGTTGCCGCATCCGACTCAGAGCCATGTGGTGCGGAAGCCAGATTGGAGTCTTTCTTGGCCACGTGTTCCACAGAAGACGTCGATCGGTTGACCACCCAGGACATCGCAAACCGAGCTGCGGATCTGGCGGCTGTGTTGGACGAGTTGCTGGACAGCGTGACGCGGGATCGGCTGCCTGCCGGAGAACCGGCGGACGGGGCCAGGGATGGTGCTCTAGCGGGGGAAGGCGAGAGTGATGGGGATGGGAGTGGGGCCGCGAGGGACTTTCGGGGTACTCTGATTGGCGAGAGAGATGAAGAGAGGGGCGGGGCCGCGAGGGACTCGCGGGGTACTCTGA
>RFIQ01000256.1 GCA_003695565.1 Planctomycetota bacterium
CCCCAGGGCTTGCAGCTTCGGTTCCAAAGCGACTGCCCAGCGACGGTAGCCCTCCTCGCTGAGGTGGAGCAGGTCGGGCATGATGTCGCGCGAAATGGTGCCATCGGGCTGGAGGAACCGGTCGCCGATGTCCAAGAAATGCACGTGGTCTCCATCGGCGAAGCGGCGAATGATCTGGTTGATGGCGATATTGTTCAACCGAGCTTCGTCCAGTTCGTGCGGACCACGAGGGAAGATGCCGTGCAGCACGATTTTCGCTTCTGGCAACCGCTCGCGCAGGATGCGCAGAATCTCGCGGATTCCTTGGGCGACCTCCTGGGGATCCTGCATGAAATGCCCCGTGTTGTTGGTTCCGATCATCAGCACCACCACCTTGGGCCGCAACTGGCCTAGATTCCCGTGGGTGATTCTCCAGATCACATGTTCGGTGCGATCGCCTCCAATGCCAAGGTTGACTGCTTGGCGGGGACCATAAAACTCCTCCCATACCTCCTTGCCGCGTCCCTCCCAGCCATGGGTGATGGAATCGCCGATGAAGACCAACTGGGCGTCGGTCTGCCTGGATCTTTGATTGAGCAATTCGTTCCGCTGCCGCCATCCTGGTTCATCCCCCCTCGTGGCCGGAATCACTGCGGTATTGACGTCATAGAATTTGCGCAAATCTCTGTACCGTTTTTGCAGCCCAGCCAGTACTTCGGCGTACTGGGGGTCATCGTGAATGCTGCGCAACTCATGCGGATCGCGTTCCAGGTCGAATAGATTCCACTCGCGGGTCCGCGGGAAGAACATCAGCTTGTAACGCCGCGTCCGCACGCCATCATGCACGGGCACATTGTGCACCGCCGCATTTTCGTAATAGGCATAGTAAATCGCATCGCGCCAATCGGACGTCGGTTGCCCCGCATTCCGCAGGACGGGGACCAGCGAACGCCCTTGGATTTCCGTGGGAATATCGACCCCGGCTGCGTCCAGAAAAGTCGGCGCGTAATCGATGTTCTGGATCAAGGCGGGCGATTCCACTCCCGCCTGCAGCACGCCTGGCCAACGAATAACGAAGGGCATTTTCAACGATTCTTCGAACATCCACCGCTTGTCATACCATCCGTGATCTCCCAGGTAGAATCCTTGATCCGACGAGTAAATGACGATCGTATTGTCAGCCAGTTTGTGGTCGTCCAGGTACTGGAGCAGGGTGCCCACGCTATCGTCGACCGCCTGAACGCATCGCAGGTAGTCCTTGATATACCGCTGGTACTTGAACCGCAGCACGTCCTCGTCGGACAACTTGCCCTCGCGCATGGCTTGGATAAAGGCCTGGTTTTCCGGTTCGTAGGCTGCGTCCCAGGCCGCCTTTTGCTCGGGCGTCATCCGCCGGTACTCGCCGTTTCCGTTGAGCGTCAGGAAGTGCTGAGGAAACAGATTCTCCCCTTTGAACTTCATGTCGTGCCCCCAGTAGAAATGGCGTGCCAGCGACATTTCGTTCTGCTTTAACAATTCGCTGCGACCGGAATAATCGTCGAACAAGGTGGGAGGCTCCGGCACGTCCTGGTCCTTGTACAGTGAGAAATAACGAGGGGGCGGCGACCAGTTGCGGTGGGGCGCCTTGTGTTGGCACATCAACAGGAAGGGCTTGTCCGGGTCCCGCCCGGAATCGAGCCACTGCAGGGCTTTGTCCGTAATGATGTCGGTGCAATACCCTTCGACGCGCTGCCGGGTGCCATCCATCTGGATGAAATCCGGGTTGTAGTAACTGCCCTGGCCCGGCAGGATTTCCCAATAGTCGAATCCCACCGGATCGCTGCTCAAATGCCACTTGCCGATCAGCGCCGTTTGGTAGCCCGCGCCTTGCAGGAGCTTAGGAAATGTCATCTGGGAACTGTCGAAGCGATTTCCATTGCGGAGGAATCCATTCTTGTGGCTGTGTTTGCCCGTCAGAATGCAAGCCCGGGAGGGCCCGCAGATCGAATTGGCGCAAAACGAATTGCGAAACAGAGCTCCCTCGCGCGCGATCCGGTCGATATTGGGAGTGGAATTGATCTGCGATCCGTAGGCGCTGATTGCATGACACGCGTGATCATCCGAGAAAATGAACACGATATTGGGACGCTCGGACTGTCCCCAGGCCACGGATGCCAGGCACATAGACACCAGCAGAAAGCCCGCCAGCGCGCTGGTCAATGCTCGCATGATTCGATTCCTCATCGTATGTTGGTCTCAACGAAGTGTTTGCAATGGAATTGTTTGCAAGAATGGAAGGGGGGGCACCGACGCGGGCTGGCCCGCCACGGCACTATCAAACAGGTTCACTCGACGCGGGTAAGCATCATCAAGCGGAAATCCATCACGGTCCGCCCGGGGACTTCCACCGCTCGCAACGTCAGGGGGCCGCGTCCGGGTTGCAGCTGGATGACCCCCATGTCCAAGGGTATGAAATCCTTGACGTACGATTCCGTCCGCGGCACGCGATCGTGCTCCATGCCGCGGAGCGGGGGATCGTGACCGACGGTAATCCGCGCCCGCAATTTCGATGGGCCGAACGACAATTCCAGGAGCGATCCCACATCCGGTTCGGGGCAGGTGTAATAGACTTCAACCCGGAATTTCCCAGCGGCCAGCACCTCCGCGTCCCAAAATACCGATTCCCCGGCCGACGTCCAATTGGTGTAGTACGAGCAATTGGGGAAGCGATTGCTGCGCTGGATGTCCCCGGTCGCCTGAGCATCGCGGGCGGGGAGTTGCGTGTACGGATACTCGGGATGCCCTACCGGAAACGGTCGCTGGTCGCGATCGAATCCCGCGAACTGCCGGGCAAACTCTTGCTGAATCCGTTGCAAATGGCGGGTTACCTCGGGAAACTGGGCGGCCACGTCACGGTGCTGACCGGGATCCGTAGCCAGTTCGAAAAGCGCCCCGCTGGAATCCAGCCGAAAACGCTGGTTGCGGACGCTGTACCGCCCCCGCCAGTGCGAAACGAGGACGCGATCGGGCCAGTCCTGAGCCTGGTCGAGCAACAATGGTGCGACGGACGTGCCATCCAGCCGAGGACCTTCCAACAGCGGCACATCCGCCAGCTCAGCCAACGTCGGCAGCAAGTCGATGGCGCCAGCGATTTGCGTCACCATCCTGCCACCCGCGATTTTGGCTGGCCATCGCACCAGCAAGGGCGAACGCACGCCCCCTTCGTCCGTCGACCCCTTGCGCCCTTTCATGCCGCCGTTCCAACGAAAGCCATTGGGGCCATTGTCGCAAAAATAGACGACGATCGTGTCATCCGCCACACCCCACTCGTCGAGCTTGTCCAGCAATCTGCCCACATTCCAATCAATGTTCTCGCACATGGCCAGCGCGGCGCGCGTGTGATCGATGTTCTCTTTCTCAGGATCGCGATGGCGCATCGCCAGCGGTTTGTTCTTGAACCGGTCCCAGAACTCGTCGGGAACCTGCATGGGAGCGTGCGGAATATTTAGAGGCAAGTAAGTGAAAAAAGGTTGGCCGTCAGCCAGGCATTGCTGCATGAATTCGATTGCGTGGTTGGTGAAGTCATCCACGCAATAGCCCGTACCGCGGACCAGACGTCCGTTGTGTTCGAGCACGGGGTCGAAGTAGTTTCCCCAGTGACCGCTGCAAAAACCGTAGAATTCGTCGAAGCCGCGACCATTCGGATGATAGGGATATTGCATTCCATTGTGCCATTTGCCGAATGCGCCCGTGCGGTACCCAGCGGCGCGAAACGTCTGGGCGATGGTGATCTCGTCCAAGTCCAAACGTTCCCCTCCGGCCGAAGTCGAATAGACTCCGCCGCGCTGGTGATAGCGTCCGGTCAGGAACTCTGCCCGCGTGGGGGAGCACACCGGACACACATAGAACCGATCGAACTGCACCCCGTCCCGCGCCAACGAGTCGATACGTGGGGTGTGCAAATTGCGGTTGCCATTGAGGCTCAAATCGCCCCACCCCTGATCGTCCGTCAGAACGACGAGGATATTCGGATGGTCGGCTGCCGATGCACGACTACGACAATCGGCAACCCCCAATACCGAGAGCAGCGTTAGGATCGACCAGTACCATGAAATTCGTCGCATGGGAAACCTGTTGGTGATATTCGCGGGTCGTTGTATCGGAGCCCCGACAGGGGCAGGTGGGATGAACGGTCGTGGCGGGAACAGGGCGCGGAACTTCGGACACCGCTTCTTTCCGCGCCAGCGCATAGCAAGTTGCCGTGGCGCCATTCTAACATCCGCTTCCCCCGTCTGCACGCTGCCGATGCCGGCGAGCAATTATACTGGACGGGCTTTCGCAAACCATCGACAGAGCCGCGTTGTGGGCAGCACGTCCGCACCACTGGTTGCTCGCCCGGTACGGGTTCCTGTTCAACGCAAATTAGTTCAACGCAAATTGGCGTCAACTTTCCTGCGAACCGATGCTCGCATCGCATCCGTTTGCCATTGGCCCTCTAGTCTCTCGCATCACCATGAAGCATCTATCCACAATCCCGCGTCCCGGTCACGTTTCCCTCGCGGCAGGCACTCCCAGGCGGCGTTGCCGATCGACTCGGCTCCGAATCCCGCTGATCCTCCGCTTAGCCTGGGGCCGTCCAGCTCAGCCGAGTTCCGCGGTCGAACGGGCCCGGCGCTGGGTGCCATCGCGAGGCCCGCAGTGCTTTGGGAGAACGGCGATGGTGTGCGGGTGCTTCCTGCTTTTCGGCTGGCTGGCACGAGCGGAGGAGCCCGATCCAACCCATTCGATGGCAGGGTGGGTGCAGCAGGTTTCGGCCGATTTGAAGACGCTCGACCATCGCTACCGCGTACCGGTCGACCCAAGCGCCTTGGAAGTTCGCCGCAACGTATTGCAATCCTGGCTGACGCGTTTGGAGCAACGTGACTTTTCCACCCTGCGGCGGGATGCTCAGATCGACTACCTGCTGCTGCGCAGCGAACTGGCCTACCGCCTGCATCGGTTGGAACAAGACGCCTCGCGGGACCTGGAGGCCGTGGAATTGCTCCCTTACTGGGAGACGCTGGGCGAGATTCTGCGTCACCGCGAGAACGTAGACCCGATCGACGCAGCCGCGTTGGCTGGCGAGCTGGATGCAGTGGCTGCGGCGGCCGAGCGGGCGGCCGCCGACATCGAACCGCCGCCAGGCGCTGGAGCGAAGGCCACCGCGGCTCGGCTCCGTGGTTTGCAAGCTGCCCAACTAGTCGGCCAGTACCTGCGAGCGGTCGAGGAAATGGATCGCTTCTACCACGGTTACCACCCGCAGTACAACTGGTGGTGCAAGCAACCGGTGAATCGCTTGCGGGCGGCATTGGCAGAGCATCGCAGCAAGCTGCGCGAAAAACTGGTGGGCGTTCCCGAATCCGATGACCAGACGATCATCGGTCTGCCGATCGGCCAGCAGGCGTTGCAAGTCGAGTTGCGGCACGAGTGGATCGTGCATACACCGGCTGAGCTGATCGCGCTGGCCCGCCGAGAAATGGCCTGGTGCGATCGGGAAATGCGCACCGCTGCGCAACAATTGGGTTTTGGCGATGACTGGAAAGCTGCCCTCGAACATGTCAAGCAACAGCATGTGGCACCGGGGGACCAGCCGCAGTTGATTCGCGAACTGGCATGGGAAGCCATTCGGTTTCTGCAAACACACGACTTGATCACCATCCCACCGCTGGCAGCCAACGGCTGGCGGATGACGATGATGTCTCCCGAACGTCAGCGTGTAAATCCGTATTTCTTGGGTGGCGACTCGATCATCGTTTCCTTCCCAACCGATGGAATGACGCACGAAGAGAAACTAATGAGCATGCGCAGCAACAACATTCACTTTTCGCGGGCCACCGTCCACCACGAGCTGATTCCCGGCCACCATTTGCAGTATTATGCACTGGCGCGATTCCGCCCCTATCGCGAACTGTTCCGCACGCCGTTTTGGATGGAAGGCTGGGCCCTGTACTGGGAGATGTTCTTATGGGACCTGGACTTCGCGCGCGGACCGGAGGACCGCATCGGCATGCTGTTCTGGAGAAAACACCGCTGTGCCCGGATCATCTTTTCGCTCAGTTACCATTTGGGGGAGATGTCGCCGCAGGAATGTGTCGATTATTTAATCGAAAACGTTGGGCATGAACCCTCGGCCGCTGCCGCCGAAGTCCGCCGCTCGGTCATGGGCGGATACAGTCCCCTTTATCAGGCCGCCTACATGCTGGGAGGATTGCAATTGCGAAGGCTGCACGCCGAGATCGTACTATCCGGTACCATGACCAATCGCCAGTTCCACGACACGGTGTTGCGGCAGCATTCCATTCCAATCGAACCGCTGCGGTTGTACCTGAGCGACGTCCCGCTGTCGCCCGACATGGGCCCGTCTTGGCGATTCGCCGACGAATAACGGCACCGTTTGGCCTCCGCCAACTCCCACGCCGACCGATTTTTCGCATCGCCACTTGTCAAAAATAGCGATCCCTCGTATCGTTGAGGTAGTCGAGGGGGGCTCGTTGAGTCCTCGACGGCATCCCACCGGCGCGCAGTACCACCCTTTCGGCGTGGGGTTATGCCACCGATTGGGTGTGCACTGAAGATTGCCGATAGAGTCACCAGTCGTTTGATGGATTCCGTATTCTCATGACCCAGCTTCCTGTGGAATATCCCCGGCCGATCGACCAGGAGGTACTGGACCTGCTGCGTCATTCACCGGGCATGACCATCCAGGAATTGACGGCCCAGTTGGGGGTCACGGCGACTGCCGTCCGGCAGCGATTGGAGCGGCTGGAGCGATCCGGCTGCGTGGCACGAGAGAAGGAGATTGCCGGGAGGGGCCGACCCGTGTACCGCTATCGCGTGACGCCCCTAGGTGGTCGGTTCGCGGGCGTCAGCTATGCCGAGCTGGCGACGGCCATGTGGAATGAGATTTTGGAGATCGAGGACGCGGAGCTGCGCGATCATTTGATCGGTCGCATTGCCCATCGACTGGGGCGCAGCCTGCGGG
>RFIQ01000257.1 GCA_003695565.1 Planctomycetota bacterium
GCAGTTTCCTGTGGCGCTGGGCGTATCGGCTTCGGGCGAACCGTTGGAGATGCTGCAGGAGTTTCCCAACTACGTGGCGGAAGCGAATCCCGCCATCGCAGCTATCGGCGTCACCAGCTTGCTGATCATGTTCTTGTGGCCACTGGTGGGCGCACGGGTAAAGTTCCTCAAACCCATCCCTGCCCCGATGGTGGTCCTGCTGGTAGCGATTCCGATGGGGATGGGATTCGACTTGTTGCACGAACATTCCTACCACTTGCAGAACCACGAGTACCAATTGGGCGAGCAGTATCTGGTGCGGATGCCGGACCGGCCCTTCGGTATGTTCGATGACATCACGTTCCCGAATTTCCACGCTTTGCAGGAGTTCAAAGCATGGAAGTGGGTGATGATGTTCTTCATCATTGGCAGCCTCGAATCGCTGCTCAGTGCCAAAGCAATCGACCTGCTCGATCCCTGGAAACGCAAGACCAACCTGGATCGCGATATGGTGGCCGTCGGTGTCGGCAACCTGGTGGCGGCCAGCGTTGGTGGTCTGCCCATGATTTCCGAAATCGTGCGTAGCAAGGCCAATATCGACAACGGTGCGCGAACTCGGTTCGCCGATATGTGGCACGGCATTTTCCTGCTGCTATGCGTAGCATTGTTCCCCACCGTGCTGCACCGCATCCCGCTGGCCGCTTTGGCCGCCATGCTGGTCTACACCGGTTACCGCCTGGCGCATCCCAGCGAATTTGTGCATGTGTATCGGATCGGCCGCGAACAATTGGCTATCTTCGTCACGACCCTGGTGGCCGTACTGGCTACCGACCTGCTGATCGGTATCGCCATCGGCATTGCCCTGAAGATGATCATTCATGTCGTCAACGGCGTGCCGCTCAAGGCCTTGTTCAAACCGTATATCGAGGTGGAGGAGATCGATGACAAAACCTGCCGCATCGTGGCCAGCGAGTCGGCTGTGTTCAGCAACTGGATTCCCCTGCGCCGCCAGATCGAACAGATCGGACTGGTGCAGCATCGCAACTTGATCGTCGACGTCTCCAACGCCAATCTGGTAGATCACACGACGATCGAAAAGCTGGAGGAGATGCAACGCGACTTCGAACAGGAGGGCCTGAAACTGGAGATCGTGGGGCTGGATACCCTGGTTCCTTTGTCCGACAGCAGCCATGCCGCTCGCCGTCGCGGCCTGGCCTCAGTTCGCCGGATCACGATCGTGGCAGACTCGAGCCTGGAGGAATGGCTCGAACAGGAATTGGTGGGCCGAGGTGCCACCGGATTCACCGCCGAGGCGTGCGTCGGAGCGGGACGACGCGATATCGCTACAGGCCAGATCACGAAGCACCCGCAGGTTCGCATCGAAGTCATCGTCCTACCGCAAGTCGCCGAGTCGATCCTGGCCTTTCTGAACTCGGAAGTCAAACCGCAACATCGCGTGACGGTCTGTGTCGAGACGGTGCAAGTCGTGCGTGTGGGCGAGTTCGAACCGGACAACGGCGATTCTGGGCATTGACCCTTGCCGGCCCTCAATCCAAAACCACCACACGAAGATATGGGAGGCAGTTCGATCGCACTCCTGCCCCCCCGGATGGTTGATTTCTTATCACCATTCTCGTATCGTGGAGAATAAACCGGCGGTCGAGTGCTAAACACTGGAGGCGTTTCAGGGTTAGCACAGGGGGTGTACACGGTGGGGGATTCAGTGATGCAAGGTTCCGGTAATCGGGGCTCCAGTTCGGAGGGAAGTGAATCGTGGTTGTGGATCGCCGAAACGATCGACGAAGACCCCACGCCGGACGGAAGTAACGGGCAGGCTATGGCGGCCGCTGATCCGGCGGTCGGCCCTGGGGCTCTACCTTCACTGCAGATTCAGGGGTACAAGCTCCTGCGCCGCCTGGGTCGAGGCGGTATGGGGCAGGTTTACCTTGCCGAACGCTTGGACGCTTCTCGCCGGCTG
Source organism: Planctomycetota bacterium (assembly GCA_003695565.1). Lineage (GTDB taxonomy): Bacteria > Planctomycetota > Planctomycetia > Pirellulales > Pirellulaceae > Aureliella. The sequence goes on from RFIQ01000257.1 coordinate 1,958, forward strand.
GTGGCGTTGAAGCTTCAGCAACCTCATGTACGACACACTCGGCAGGGGCGTGCTCGATTTAATCGCGAAGCGGCGGCGCTGCGCAAGCTCGATCACCCTCACATTGCCCGCATGGAGGATTCGGGGGTCACGGACGAGGGGGTTCCATTTCTTGTTCTGCAGTACATCCGGGGGAGCAATCTGAAGACGTATTGCCGGGAGAGGCAGCCGGATTTGCAGGAACGATTGGAGATCTTGTTGGCCATTTGCAGTGCAGTTCAGCACGCTCACGAGCGAGGAGTTCTGCATCGCGACCTGAAGCCAGAAAACGTCCTCCTGGATGTGGATGGGAAACCGTGGGTCGCCGATTTCGGATTGGCTTGCTTCGCGACGGAAGCCGAAAAAGCGACCAAGTTGACGGCGACGGGGGCCTTCTTGGGGACGCTGAATTATATTCCGCCCGAACAGTTGTTTCGGGGAGTCGATAATTCGACCGTTGCGACGGACATCTTCGGGTTGGGCACCCTGATGTACTATCTGCTGACCGAAAAAGCTCTCTTCGAATTCGCGAGCATCCCGGATGCCGTCCGGTCCTATTACACCAGTCTCCCGGTCCGGGTGTCGCCGCCATCCGGGGTCCACTGGACCGTACCATCGGAGCTGGAGAAGATCTGCCTCAGGTGCTTGCATCCTGACCCCAAGCAGCGTTATTCAGATGTTTCCGCTCTGGTCGATGAATTGCAACGTTTTTGCCAGGGGCGCAGGCGTTACTTCCACAAACCCCTGATCGTGCGGAGGTTGGGGTTGTTGCGCCGGCAATTCCCCTGGCTGTTCCGTTCGTCGTTAGCGGCAGCGATCTTCCTGGTGGTTACGTCTGTGGTCATGCTGGCCTTGTGGAGAAGGGCCGAGTCGAACTATGTCCAGGCCAGGCTGACTACCGAGGCACTGGAAACTGCGATGAGCGAACTGGCGGCAGAGATTCGTGCCAATTCCGATTCGCCAGATACCTTGGTGCAACGCCGAGGTCAATTGATGATCATTCGCAACACGCTCAATGACTTGCACAGCAAATCCAATCTCGATGACCACCTGCTGTTTCAGGCGGCGGAGACGGACTTCGTCCTGGCACGCATCGAAGGCTATCGTGGCAACTGGGAAGTGGCGAAGGACTACGATCGGGATGCGGAAATGAAGTTCCGTGAGCTTCTCCAACGCAACCCCGATCATCGCGACGCTCAATTCGGCTTGTTTCACAGTCTCCTCGCGCAATCGCGAACGAACGAGGCACTGCCGATCATTCGCCGGCTTGCCAACCGTTTTCCTGGAAATGTCGATTTCCAGGACGCGTTGGTAACTACCCTAGGACAACGAATCGCTGGCTTGCACGCACGCGGGGAGTTCGAAACCGCAGCGCCGCTGATTCAGGAATTCGCGGAAGAGTTGCAGGCATGCGCCGCGCGCATGGAACCAGACGATTTTTATTTGGTGAAGAACCTGGGTGCACTGCATCGTTTTCGCGCACAACAATTCATTGTTCGAGACAACCTGACTGAGGCACGACGCGAATTGGACTCTTGCGTCGCCCTCTTTCGTGATCACCTGGACCTGGATGGATCAACCCATGATACCGTCCACCACTTCATCCTCGCCTGCCGCGACGCGGTCTCCCTCGCGGGCTTCCTGGGAGATTTGGACCAGGTGGAACAGTACCTTCGAATGGAGGTCGATTGTTACCGGGCTGCCGGGCCTCGCTTCGCCGAGTTTCTCGCGCTGCACGAACAGCATTGCTGTTTCTTGCGCGAGTACATTACGGTGATGGAGTTGGCCGGTCGGAGCGATCGCGTCGCGATGGCGGATGCTCTGTATGCCGACGCCTTGGAGACTTTGCAACGCCACTCCTCCGACTCCCTCGCTTGGGCACGGTGTGCAATATGGCGCAAATGCTGGCAGCCGCCGTCGGCTGCACTGGAGCCAACCGATGGTGCCTATCGAAACGAAGAGTCGATCGATCCGCGGGTGTACCGCACTTTTCCCTGGATCGCAGCGCTAGATTGCATTCTCCGAGGGGATGGCCACGAGGCTCTCGTCGCGGTTGAAGAATCGGCTGTCACGGGCAACTCAATGTGTGAAGCACTAGCGCCCATTTTCGCTCATGTTGCCAGGGCTCTCAGTGGCTCGCAGAGCGGCAAGCTGGTCGTTCCTCAGTTGACGCGTTCCCAGAGGTTGCGAATCCTGGCCAGCAACCTGAGCTTCGCCGATGCATTTTTGGATCAGTCTCTGCGGCTACGTCTGAGCGAACTTTCCCAGCGCGTCGCTGCCCGCAGTCCCTAGGGAATTCACCACTGATCGGCGTCGCGCGAGGCTGCGTGCCGGAACGTTTGCTTTACGCCGCAGCCGCTGACGAGGATCGAGCGATGGGGGAAAGGAACGCCAGGACGCCAGGACGCCAAGACGCAGGGAAAACGAAGGTGCTGGGGGTGTCGCGCGGCGAGA
>RFIQ01000258.1 GCA_003695565.1 Planctomycetota bacterium
GTGAAGCAAGAGGCCTCGGGGACGGAACAAACGGTCGGCGCTGCGTTTGATAATCCCGTTCGTCTAGCCATCGCCGGAGATTTGTCTGCTGCCGAGGATGGGGACTGGTTCTTGCGACATCTGATCGCCGAGGTGGGCAAACCGCCCGTGTGGGGATTTTGCGCCATCGTGGTGTTGTTCAGCCTGATTCTCGGGCCTGGTTTGCTGCTGGTCACCCAACGTCTGGGGCGTCGCAGTTTGCTGGTCTTCCTGGTCCCCGCGATTTCTCTGCTGGCCACCGCGGCCATCGTTGTTTACAATGTTGTACACGAGGGGTTTGATACGTACGTGCGAGTGACCAGCGTGACGCGCTACAACCATTGGACGGGTGATGCGTTCACCTGGTCGCGACAGACTTATTTCAGCGGCTGGCCACCGCGGGAAGGACTGTCGGTACCGGGGCAAGCCCTGCTGCGTCCGGTCTCAGAAGGCGTCGGACGATACGGTTACTACGGCAATCCGCGCAAGGGGATCGATGCTCGCGTTTATTTAAACGACGAGGGCCAGGTCTGGAAATCGTGGTTGAAACCGCGTCAGCAAATGCAGATGTTGATCGTACGGCCGGCTGACGATTTTCGTCCGCCGGTGGACGTGCGGCCGACCGCGGACGGCCGGGTAGAGGTCGAGAATCTGACCGACCAGGCATTGCCGATGGTGGCCGTCCGCCGCGACGATTTGTTTTTCGTGCACGTCGACCTCCAGCCGCATCAAACGGTTGCGCCTCCACCCCTGCGAGGTGGCGAGATCAGCGAGCATGTGCGGCAGATCGCCTCGGGTTGGTTGCCCGAACGGCCGGCGGAGCTGGATGAATACGGGTCGTTATGGTCGTTTGGTTTTGGGGATCGGTATTTGGCCAATGCGGCTGGCATGCCCAACGACGCAATCGGTAAGACGCTCAGGACGACGTTGCAATCGTTGCACGAATTGCAAACCGGGCAGTACGTGGTCGTCGTTCCGACCAATCCTGCGATTCCGATTCCACTGGACAATGGGGAAGTGACCGAGCAATTGCATGTCGTCATCGGAGAGGGGTTATGGTAGCGCCGGCGGTGCACGTGGGACGCGACGATGTGAAGATCGATGCGCGGCGGTTGTTCCGGTTTTTCGGGGCGACGCGCGCGGTGGACGACGTGTCTTTCGAGGTTTGCAGCGGGCAGGTGTTCGGCTTCATCGGCCCCAACGGCGCCGGTAAGACGACCACCATGCGAATTCTATCGACGCTCGACTTGCCCGATTACGGTGACGCCCTGGTCGACGGATATTCCGTGATCACCGATCCGGACCGCGTCCGCATGCGTTTGGGGTTCATGCCGGACGGGTTCGGCACTTATCCCAACATGAACTGCATCGAGTACCTGGATTTCTTTGCCCGCGCCTATGGTATCCTGGGCCGGGATCGCATTCGCACGTTGCGCCACACTCTGCATTACACCGGATTGGACAAGATTGCGGAGAAGCCCATTCGGGGGCTTTCCAAAGGCATGCGCCAGCGTTTGTGCCTGGGGCGGGCGATGATTCACAACCCGGCCGTCTTGATCCTGGACGAACCGGCCAATGGTTTGGACCCCCGTGCGCGAATCGAGTTGCGGCACATGATTCGCGGATTGGCCGCGGAGGGAAAAGCGCTGCTGGTCTCTTCGCATATCCTCACGGAACTGGGGGAAATGTGCGATGCAGTGGGCATCATCGAGCGGGGCAAGCTGATCGTTAGCGGTTCGGTCGCTCAGATTCAGCAGGAATTGCGGCCTCATGTACAAGTGCATGTGCATGTGCTCGAGCGCGGTGAGGCGTTGGGGCAGTGGCTCGAGTCCCAGCCGCGAGTGACGCAGGTCGCAGCGAGTCCCACCGCGGTCGACTTCGAAATCGTGGGTGAAGACCTGCAATTGCAACACGACTTGTTGAAATCGATGGTCCAGGCGGGATTTCCCGTGGCGGAGTTCGCGTCGAGAGGGCGGACGCTGGAAGACGTGTTCATGCAAATCACCACAGGAGCCGTGCAGTGAGTACATCGACACTCAGCGGGGACCAGACATCGGGTCTGCCTGCCAGGTTTCATTACCTGACCGATCCGCCGGCCGAACGGTGGCAGGCCTGGTGGGCTTGGGCCAGCGAGCGCATCAACCCCATCGTCGTCAAAGAAGTCCGCCAGGCCCTCAAGAGCAAGCAATTCTCGATCAGCTTCGGACTGACGCTGCTGGCGGCCTTGGTCTGGACGGTGTTGTACGTCGTGTTCAGCGTGCCCCGGTTGTACTACATTCCGTCCGGCTCTGCCCTGTTGAGCGGGTATCTGCTGATTCTGGCTATCCCTTTGATGATCATCATTCCCTTCGGTGCGTTCCGTTCGATGTCGGCCGAGACCGATGACAGCACGTTCGAGCTGTTGAGTATCTCGGGGTTGTCGGCCGTACAGATTATCGGAGGCAAGATGGCGTCCAGTTGCCTGCAAATCGTGTTGTATTTGTCGGCTTTGGCTCCGTGCATCGTTTTGACTTACGTGCTGCGCAGGGTCGATCTGTTCACCATTGGGTTTCTGTTGTTGACCTCGCTCTATTTCTCGGTCGTGGAGACGGCGGTGGCCCTGGCGCTGGCGGCGGTGACCCGCGTCCGCATGTTACAAATTGTTACGTCAGTAGGCGTGTTGGCTGGTTTGTTCGGGTTGTTCTTTACCTGGATGAGCATCATGTTCTCGACCATCGCCACGGCGCGCGATTCCAGCGGCGAGGGGGGCGTGACCCTGTTCGCGGTGGGGACCATCCTGGCATCGTTAATCGCCGTCATCTTGCGAGCGGGTGCGGCCGCCATCGATTTTCCAGCGGAGAATCATTCCACGCCGATTCGGGTGCGGTTGTTGGTGTTTCAGTCGCTGCTCACCTTCTGGGCGCTGTTGGCCTATGCGGCCTATCCCTTCGAGCCCACGTTGGTTCTGGTCCTGATGCTGGATGCTGCGGTGTTGGGAGTGGCCGGAACGCTGATGGCCGGCGAACGTGGCATTCTCTCTCCACGCGCCCAGCGGGGATTGCCCAAGACCTTCGCCGGAAGACTGTTCAAGACCTGGTTCTACCCCGGTGCCGGGCTGGGGTACGTATTCCTGGTGTGCCTGTTTGCCGCCCAAGCCATCACGTTTTCGGTGGCGGAAATGTACCACAAGGCAGCGACTTCCAATGTCTTTGGCCGCGAGTCCGTGACGATGGTGAGCTGTTTGCTGGTGTGCTACCTGGTTTTCTATGTTGGGCTGACTCGACTGACCATGTGGTTGGTTCCACGCACGGTTCCCTTCCGGCAGTTGATCTCGGTGGTCGCCGCCTTTTTCTTGCTGACGCTGTTCCATCTGGTTCCATTGGCGGCCGAATATTACTGGAACAACTTTCAATCGTTTGACTATGGAGCGATCCAGGCATTCAACATCTTCTGGACCCTGGCCGAGGCGATCGACGGGAACAACGCGGAAGCCGCTTTGGGCCTGGGCGTCATGTCCGTGGGAGCCGTCTGTGTCTTCTTCATCAATCTGGCGCTTTCCACGCGTGACGTGATGCTGGTCCGCATCGCGGCTCCTCCCCGCATCCAGCAGGAGGAACAACCGGTTCAAGCCCAGGTGGTTGATCCTTTTGCCGACTGAGACACAATGGATGTCGCAGGGCCGAGCAAGGTGGCGCAGGCCCATCAGGCACTCGATCAAAAAAGGTACCGACAGGATGACCCGACCCGAAGAGGCAGACCCCCAGCCGCCCGAACAGCCGATACGGGCCCGCGTTCCGGAACACGTGGTACGCGGCGCCTTTAGTACAGGCGTGATTGTCGTCACAGGCCAGACGGAAGTCATTTTGGATTTCGTGCAAAACCTGGGGCGACCCCATCAGATCGTGGCGCGAGTCGTCATGCCTCACCAGGTGTTGCCTCAGTTGGTCGATGCCTTGCGGCGCAACATCGACCTGTATCGAGGTCGTTGGGGTGAGCTGCCGCAAGTCGGATCGCCAGCTTCACTGCAGCTACCCTGGTCGGCCGACCAGGCCAAGCCGGTGCCTCCGCCGGGTACCAGCCAGTTCGTGGCTGGGCCCGAGTTCCCCCCTGCGCAAGATGGTCCACCGGCCGAGCAAGGCTCGACCGGCGGAGGAACATCGCCCCAGAGTTCAGCAGGGGAAAGTGGCGCGGCTCCGGTGGGCGGGGAAGGTCTCGGGAGTGGAA
>RFIQ01000259.1 GCA_003695565.1 Planctomycetota bacterium
GCTGCAATTCCTTCCACCGCGACTGATGCTCCGCGGGAATCCAGCGTTCCAGTTCTTCCTCGGGCGGCAATTTGAATCCAGGCGATTTGCCAGCCGTCTCGGTCGATGCTTCGTCCGCCGCGCCGTCGTTCCGAGTCGGTTCAGCCTCGGACGCGTCCTGGGCCGGTTCGGCTTGCTCGGCCAGGTACCGCGCCTTGGCCACTTCGATCCAAAAAGCGTTGCGTGCGGCGACCAGAGCCTCTCGCTGCTGCTGGAATTGCTCCAACGCGGCATCGAACCCCGGCGGCTCGATGGTATGCAACCATACTGGAGCGACCACGCGCAAATGCTCCATCGTCCTTGTGCTCTTCAGAATGCCCGCCATGGCATAGTAATCCGCGGTGGGGATTGGATCGAATTTGTGATCGTGGCACCGGGCGCAGCCGATGGTCAGTCCCAGGAACGTCTGACCGATCGTGCTGAGTTGTTCGTCGACGATGTCCATCTTCTTCTTCTTGGGATCGTCGTCGGCAATCATCTTAGGCCCCACCGACAGGAATCCGGCTGCAGCAATGCGTTCGATCCTGGCCTCCAGCGGTTCGCCTTCCTCTGCGGGCAGGAGATCACCAGCGATCTGATGGACCACAAACGCGTCGTACGGCATGTCGGCATTGAATGCGTCCACGACCCAATCGCGATAGCGATAGATGAATTCGAAGGCCCAATTCTCATCCAGCCCGTTGCTGTCGGCATAGCGTGCGACGTCCAGCCAATGCCGTCCCCAACGCTCCCCATACCTCGGCGAATCAAGCAAGCGGTCGATCAGACGCTCGTACGCATCCGGCGCCGAATCGCTGACGAATTGCTCGATCTGCTCCGGAGTCGGCGGAAGACCCAGCAAGTCATAGTACAGCCGTCGCGCCAACGTGCGTCGGTCTGCGGGTGGAGCTGGCCTTAAACCGTGCCGCTCAAGTTCTGCCAGTACAAAGTAGTCGATCGGAGAACGGCACCAGCTCGGATCGTCCACCGTCGGCAGCGCGACGCGCCCCGGAGGTTGAAAGGCCCAAAACCGTCGGTCCTCTTCCGTGATCAGCGGTTGGTCGTCCTCCTCCCGCGCTCGCTGCTGTATCTGAATCTGTTGCCCGGGCCAGTAGGCGCCGTCATCGATCCAGTCGATGAGGATTTTGATCTCCTCGGCAGCCAGCTTTTCCCCTTCCGGCATTTGCAAATCGGCTTCGCTGTGATTGACTGCATGGAACAATAGACTCGCTTGAGAGTTTCCCGGAATGATGGCCGGTCCCCTCTCTCCTCCCTCCAGCAGGGCTGGCAAGGAATCGACACGCAAGCCGGATTCCTGAGCATCGGGACCATGGCATTCGTAACAGCGATTGGCCAGCAGTGGTCGCACGCGGTTCTCGAAGAAGTTGGCCCGCCGAGAATCCGCATCGCCTCCAGACACGCTGGCAATAGGGCCGACGAACAGGGCGCAACCGAGCGCAACGGCACTCACTGCCGACAAAGCTTGCATGATCGAACCATTTTCAAATCAAGGCGGGAGGTTGCCAGGGCAGCAACCCGGACAGGAAAGGCCGAACCCATTGTAAGCGATTTCACTCGGCGAAATCAACTCGGGGCTCCTGCGGCCCTCTGGTCAGGGGCCTGACCAGAGGGCCACAGCGGGTTTCCGCGGCGCGTGTACTCTGGGGAAGATCCGGTGGTTCTCGGTCTAAGGTGCGAAACAGATCGTTTCGCCGACTCGCGGTTGCCGCAGCCTTAGCGACCTCGAATCCACGATTCGGTCAACCGGACGTGTTTCATCGTTTTCCCTTCCTCGACGAAATAGCTGTACACCACATGGATGCGACCATCGGAGGCCTGGATCACTGCCGGGTAATGGTAGGCACCGGTGGGGTGGTGCTCCAAGTGCCGTGTGTGGGCCCAAGTGCGGCCTTCGTCTTCCGACAAAGAAATCGCCAGGCTGTTGCGTCCCTCGGTTGTGTCGTTGTAAACAAGCACCCAATTACCGTTGGCCAACCGCACGCCATCCAGCCCCGAACCCGGGTTTGGTAACTCCGTTACACCGACATCGCTCCAGCTCAAACCCTCGTCGGACGAATAGCTTACCCGCACCCGTCCGGTGACACCGTTTTCGCGCATGTACGCCACCAACGTCCCATCGTTGCGTCGGAGCACGGTTGGTTGGATGGCGCCGAATCCCAATAACGGCTGGCTCGCGAACCACGTCTGTCCCCCATCGTCGCTAATAGCCATGATCGAGATCGAAAACGTATCGGTGTACAGGGGTAATAGCATCCGGCCGCTGGGGAGAATCGTCGGTTTGCAGCGGGGTTGCCACCCCAATCGCTGGAACAATTTGTCGTGCAATCGCTGACGCACGACCGCGATTTCTTTCCTGATCGACTCGGTCAGTTGATCGGCATAACGTTGCTCCAAGCGATCGAGTTCGCGTTCCGCTCGTGGCCCAAAGTCGTCCGGTTTCAGCAATAAGATTCCTTCCCGATCCCAGTGCGGCGAGCCGGGAGAGGCCAGGTCGCGCGCGACCCGGAAATTGGTCAGCGCCGATTCCCATGTGTTGGCAATCACCGTCGGCCAAAACAACCACAACCTTCCGGCGTCGTCGATGGTCATGCAGGTGTTGCAGTCGGGGAACCCCGGCCGATCCGCCATCACAAACGGCTCGCTCCATCCAGCGGCGGTACGCCGAGCGCCATAGACTGCCACATCGTCCGCTCTGCGCTCTCCCGATCCACGGTACCAACTGACCAGCAGATCGCCGCCAGGGCATTCCACGATCGAGGGTGCATGGTTGTGCAAACGGTCGAAAGGAAAGACGAACTCTTGCTCAAGATCTTCACTTTGGCCGCAGGAGGTCGGCGGTGAAGCGGCTGAGATGGCAATCAGCAACAGACCAGCGGCGATGCCACGAAGCGAGGGAGAAGCGCCACGTCGGGTTAGGCAGGTTGCGCTGGCAGGGCGCCATCTCGGGCAATCCAGATGGGTAGCAGCAGGAAGCGGTGCGGTCGGCATTGAGATCCTCGTCTGACAGCGTTTGGGGGCGGAGACAAATCACTTGGAAAAGTCTCGATTATGGGCGCCCGAGGATCGGATTGCGACTACCGGTTCCGCCATCATACGTGCCATCTTCGCAGGAGGACTTCCTCCGGAAGCGGTACGGGACGGCGTCCAACGCCAGCGCGCAATTCGCCGCCCGCGCACCGCAACACTTCTGGCGTGCGAGATCACCAAACAAAGGCGAAACGCCGGCCCACGCGCACTCGATGACCGCAGGGCGGAGTCCCTCCGGGGCAGTTGGGATTCGCCCGA
>RFIQ01000260.1 GCA_003695565.1 Planctomycetota bacterium
ACACCGTCGTCAACCTGACGGAAGCCGAAAGCTCGATTCGCGACGCCGATTTCGCCGCCGAATCTGCCCGGTTGACGCGAGCTCAGATTCTGGTGCAATCCGGTACTTCGGTCTTGGCAATCGCCAACCAGAATCCGCAAAACGTCTTGGCCCTGCTGCGGTAAACGCCGTCGCACCGAACAACTAACCCCGGCCGCGCGCAGGTTCTGCCTGCTCGCGGCTTTTTGCATGCATAGGAACCCTGGCCTGGCCAGATTGGCCGGTTTCGGAACGGCCATGTCGATGCGGAGCCTCCCATGTCGCGCTCTGGACGCAATGGGTCAACCCGCGCGGCGGTCGGTGCCGAAACTAATCGTGTGCATCGGTTGAACATCGGCGGCGGGCAGGGCCGAGGCACGGTCAGACGCCTTCCGCCGGGAAGGCAGTGAGACAGCATCCTTATATGGGACCGACCCTTCCATGGGCAGAATTCAATCAAACGTCGGTTTGGTGACTGGTATCAACATCGAAGATACCGTCAACCAACTGATGCAACAGAATTCGATTCCCAAAACTCGGTTGGAGGATCGCAACAAGCTGCTCGACCAAGAGCGTGTAGCCGTCACCGAGTTGATGACCCTGGTGGTGGGCGTGCAGTTAACCACGGACCAACTTGGACTGGAAAGCCTGTTTGACGCGGTTCAGGTCAATAGCAGCAATTCCAGCCTCCTGTCGGCAACCGCCAGCGGCAGCCCCGCTCCGGGGAGCTACAACTTCACACCCGTTCGATTGGCCCAGACCCAGCAACTGGCCAGTTCCACGTTCGCTTCGGCGGACCAGCAACTTGCTGCCGGCGAGATCAAAATCCATACAGGCGGATTCCTGGACCGCTCGGTGCCTCTGGAGCAGCTCAACGGGGGGGCTGGTGTATCCCGCGGTTTCATCAATATCCGCGACCGCAGCGGAGCCGTCGAATCGATCGATTTGCGCTTCGCCCAGACCGTGCAGGATGTGGTGGATTCGATCAACGCGGCCACCGGTATCAAAGTCGCCGCCAGCATCGATGGGAATCGCATCCAACTGAATGATCTGTCGGGCAGCACCGCATCGAATCTGGAAGTCAGCGAGGTGGCTGGTGGTACGACGGCTGCCGACCTGGGGCTGGCCGGTATCTCTGTAGCTTCCAATTCCGCCACCGGCAGTACAATTTACGAGCTGTCCAGCACGATGGCCCTGCGACAACTGCGCGACGGTCGAGGGCTCGATTTCCCCAGCTCCGGGGATGCTCTGGCGGTCCAGTTGCGCGATGGTTCGTCGTTCAATGTGGCGCTTTCGCTTGATTCCAATTCAGCTTCCCTGGGGCAACTCTTGGATGCCATTGAGACGGCCAGCGGTGGAAAAGTCGATGCGCGCGTGGCCAGTGATGGCCAACGCATTGAAGTGGTGGATTTGACGAGCGGCGGCTCGACGTTTTCCATCTCCAGTCCCAGCGGCGACCTGGCCGCGCAGTTGGGGCTCGACAATCCTGCTGCGGGAGGAACCATCCAAGGTGATCGCCTGATCGCCGGCTTGGACGACGTGCTCCTCTCCAGCCTGAACGGAGGTGCCGGCTTCGCCGCGCTTGGGTCGATTTCCATTACCGATCGCAGTGGCGCCACCGATACGGTGGACCTGTCTTCGGCCGAAACCGTGGGGGATCTGGTCGACTTGATCAACGCTTCCTCAGCGGGCATCACGGCCCGCCTGAACCGTACACGCACCGGATTGGAAATAGCGGACACCACTGGTGCCACGACATCCAACTTAATCGTCGCCAATGCGGATGCCAGCAATTCCGCCACTCAGCTCGGCATCGATCAGTCGGTCGCCGCCAATACCCTGGACAGCGGTAGCTTGAGGTTGCAATTCGTCTCGCGCAACACGTTGCTGAGCGAATTCAATCAAGGGCAGGGGGTTTCGTTGGGCACGATCAAGATCACTGACGCAGCAGGCGTTAGCGCTACAATAAATCTGGTCAACAAGAATCCCACCACCATCGGAGATGTGCTGGACGAGCTGAATAAGTTGGGGTTGGGAATCAATGCTAAGATCAACGATGCGGGCGATGGCATCTTGATCGTGGACACGATCGGCAGCAGCGGGACGCTAACCATCGAAGATGTTCAAGGTGGTGCGGCCGCGGCGGATCTGGGCATAGCTGGTACGGAAGCGGCGATAACCAACGGCGGGGCGCCAGGCGAGGGGATCGACGGCTCCCGTACCTTCCGAATTACTACCACCAGCTCCACTTCTCTCAATGATTTGGTTACATCCATCAATGCCCTGACCGACGGGCCGGTCCACGCCAGCCTGCTCAACGGTAGTGGTGCCGGTGGCGTCCGAATCCTGCTCAACAGTGCGGCGGCAGGCGGGTTGGGACGCGTGGCAGTCGATGGGGCCGATATCGTCAGCTTTACGGAGACCTCCGCAGCCCAGGATGCTCTGGTGGCGTTCGGCGCCACCTCGACCACGGGAGGATTGTTGATTTCCTCGACAAATAACCAGTTCGAGAACATTGTCGAGGGACTGGATATCACCATCAACGGAACCAGCACGTCGCCGGTGGCGGTCACCGTGACTCAATCCGAGGACAAGGTCGCCGATAAGATCGACCAGTTCGTCGAGCAATACAACAAGCTGCGTGACAAGTTCGAAGATTTGACCGTATTCAATGCCGAGACGAATCAGGTAGGCATCCTGTTCGGTCGAAGCAGTGCCTTGCGCGTTGATTCCACTTTTGGACGATTGTTGAGTGGGACGTTTCGTGGTGCCGGGTCGATCGCCTCGCTCGGCCAGCTCGGCATTCGGCTGAACGACCAAGGCGTGCCGGAAGTCGTGCAACTGGGAAATGGCGTGACGGAGGACCAGGTGCTGGTTCACGACGAGAAGTCGCCGGAACCGACT
>RFIQ01000022.1 GCA_003695565.1 Planctomycetota bacterium
ATTCCCAAGCACAGCGGCAGAGCAATCAAGAACACTAGAAATCCCGACAACATGTCGTACTTCCAGTACTTGATAAACCCTTCCAGATTTCCGCGCGGAATTTCGTGGGCGGCAGCGGACTGGTCCATCTGTTTGTCATTCGCCATAGTTGCGCTCCTCTAGCGTTACGACGGGTTGTGTGATTTAGCCTGGTCTTGCAGGGCCCTGCATTCTCCATCCTGAACGTCGCGACGCCTTGGATGGTCTGCAGGTTATCTCGATTCCTCTAGTGCTTCATACGACTTATCGTGCTGGATTGGACTATTCCTGCGCGGTAGCCCCGCTCCCGTGTTCCATCGGCGGTTGAGCGATACTTGCTCTGCGTTTGCTGATCGCCGTCGCAGCGTGGTATCGGGAGCTGACTCCAGGCTGGGGCACGATGCCGCCGCCCAGAATCAGAAAGGACAACAACAGGACGGCGACCCGTTCGGTGGGGCGGATGCGCAATGAGACCGGCGCGACGTGCCGTCGGCCCGTGAATACCCGAAAATACGCGTACATGATGGCGATGCCGTTGAGTGCGGCCGAGACGACGACTGCCATGCCGATGAGCGGGTAAACTTCCACCACGCCCTCCACCAACAGCTCCATGCCGACAAAACCAATCGTGGCGGGAAAGCCGATGGAGGCCAGGCCGGTGAGCAGGAAGAACCCGGCGAGCGTCGGCATTTGCTCATACAGCCCATGAAATTCGTTCAGCGAGAACCGGCCGATTCTGGCTTCGACACTGCGCAGCGTGACTCCAAAGCCGGTCAGTGCGAGCCCCACCGACAACCACACGCACAGGGCGCCGGTCAATCCCACGGCGGTCCCCATTTCCAAGCCCACCAGGACCAACGACGCATTGCTGAGAAACAAATAGCAGAAGAATCGCCGCGATTCGCGTTGTACCAATGCCATGCCCGCGGCGTAGACTGCCGTAACAAGTGAAATGATGGCGATGCTTTGCAATCCCCAGTTCGGCGCCAGCGGCAAGACCAGCCGAATAATCAAGTAGGCCCCGGTCAGGGGAGTAGCAAACAGGATGCTGGTACCAAAGCTGGCCTTTTCGAACAGGTCAGGCATCCAGCAATGCAGCGGCACGGCTCCGCTGCGCAGCAATCCCGCACCTGCCATCAGCGCGCCGGCGACCAGCGTCACCGTCGAATGTCCTGGGAATAAGCGGTGCAACAAAAACCCGCTCGTCAGAAGTACCGCGAACAGAAGCATGTGCACTGCATAGACGCGGGGTGAAGCTCCGCGGCGACGTATCTCTACCCAGGGCGGAATACTGGCGGCTAGTGCCAAAACCACCAATGGCCAACCACCACGACAACTGAAGATGGCCAGGGCGACCGCTTCGCCGAATAACATCCAAGAAAACGAGAAGCGTCCCACCTTCGTTCGCAGCGTTGACAGGATCACAACGAGATGGATCAAAGCCACCAAAGGCAAGAGCGGCGCACTCAACTCATCGACCACCAGGGGGCTGGAATGAAACCAGAGCGAAAACACGTCCCAATGATCGTGTGCCTCGAAGCTATCCAACGTTCGAAAATCCAGCCACTCAGCCGTTGCAAAAACCAGCGCCAGCGAGCAAATCGCCATGGTGTGTTTGCGCGCAAGCTCTCGGTCCTTGAACCAGTACACCCACGCCGCTCCCAACAGCGGCACCAGAATACTGAGCTCCAACCAGGGGTAATGCAATTCTGACATCAGGCAGCCTTTTCCTGTGGTAGTAGATCTTCATCGATCGGTTCCGGCGCGCCGGCGTCGCCTCCCAGCCATTGCAACCAGCGGCGTTCCATGCGATCGGCCCAGCGAAAAACGCGCAAGAAGGGAGCGACAAACGTACGATCCAACCAGGTGTCAAAAAAACCCCGGTCGAACCCGAACCGATAGAGCCAAACGCGTACCGCAGGAGGCAACGTGCCAGACCAGCCGGATGGAGTGCGTGCCAGCCTTGCGCCAATCGCATTTTCCAGTTCGTGATAATCCTTCAATAGATTGGGAGCGCGGAGCAACTGCAATGTTCTCAAGCAGGCATGACCAATAATGTGAATCAACGCGAGGTATCGCAGGCCCAGGCCGATTTCCACCACGATGATCGATACCTGCGCCAGCGAGGCATAGGCCAGCGAGTTTTTCACATCTGCTTGCGTCCGAGCCATGAGTGCAGCGGAAACGGCGGAGACGACGCCGACGAGCACGACGAGGGAGCGCAGTGCCGGGGACGCGTCCAAGACGGGGCTGACGCGCAACAGCAGGTACACACCCAAATGCACCGACAAAGCGCCATAAAAAATCGCGCTCGATGGCGTGGGCCCCTCCATGGCTCGAGGGAGCCATCCGGAAAACGGTACCAAAGCGGATTTCCCGGCCGCCGCGATCAGCAGCAAACTACCAACCAGCAAGGCATGCGACGGAGTGATGGCCGCCACGCCCTCGGGCCAGATCCCCGCCCCCATCATCACGGAGAAATCTCCCTCTCCGGTCAATCGATGCATGGCCAGGGCGGCTACCAGAAAAGCCGCATCCGCCAGCCGGTAAATGGACCATACTCTCTGGCCGTTCAGAACTGGGTTTTCCCGTTCGTGGAAATAGGCAATCAGCAAAGCGGAGGACAATCCGACCAATTCCCAACCGAAGAACAGGGTTTCGATCGTGCCCGCCAGAGCCGAGATCACCATCCCGGCGAAGAAGAATGAATAACAGAGGAAGAAACGGTTATAACCTCGCTCTCGGTGTAAGTAGCGTCGGGTGAAAGCCCCCACCACGCTGCAGAGCACGAATACCAAGATGGTGAAAGGAACGCTCAGTCGATCGAACACGAACTTGAGATGGAAATGAAAATGCTCAGGTTCGATAGAGATCCAATCCCCCAACTCGATCGGTACGTAATGCTGCCCCCAGGCCAGCATCCCGATCAGCACGCAACATGCAGCCAACAGACCTATGACCCCAGCAGCAGCCGTCAGGCGCGCCGTGGTAGCTTCCGTCAGCGGGCGTCCAAAAAGCGTGGGAACACCTAGCGCAACGACCAGCGCGGCAGGGCTGGCCACCACCACTGTTCCCAAGTAGAAGTAAATCGAGTCCAACACGTCTGTATTTCCTAAATATCCGATATTGCTATTTCGCGTATACAGGCTTGATTCGCACCGTTGCACGATCTCCCATTCCCAGATCAATCCGCTATACCGAACGCGGAGGAATCACTGATGCCGGAGCCAGGTGGTCGCGCCAACCGCGATACCATTCGACCGACGACGCGACTTGGGGCAGCCGATGCGACTCGGGACGATAGCGCGCAAAACCGTCCTGGCCATAGAGCTGGATCTCATTCCGCTGCGCATCGTACAGGGCCAGTTGCACCCAGCGATTGCGAACCAACCTGCCGATGTTGGGCAACTTTTCCATGATTCGCGTCATCGTTTCCGGCGATGTTTCGATAACGAACAGGATTCGCATCGGCTCGTGGATCTCGACCATCTGAGCCGACAGTCCCGGCCGACTATCACTGCCCGCC
>RFIQ01000261.1 GCA_003695565.1 Planctomycetota bacterium
AGTCATTGGGTGGTGTTTGACAGCGTCCGTACCCAGGCGCAGGAGTTTGAAAGCCTGGCGGAGCTGGATTCGTCTTCCGTGTTCGCGCCGAGTGCCGCCCGGGCGGATCTGCCCTCCATGCTGCAACGGGCGGCCGAATACATCCAAGTGAACAAACCGGGGCCCACCGAGCTGTGGATCTGCTCCGACTTGCAGAGCGGGGACTGGCGGCCAGGAGACGGCAATTGGCGGCTGTTCCGCGACACGATGGCTGCCATGCCCCAGTCGGTCCGCGTGCACTTGTTGGCCTACCCGGACCGGCCCGCTGTGGACCGCGGCGTGTGGGTGCAGCAGGCAGAGCGCACGGTGCAATTTCGTGAAAACCGCCAGGAATATGTGTTGAAACTTTCGTTTCGCATCCATCGCACTGGTGGCGAGAACTACCCCGACGAGACGATTCCGGCCCAACTGACGATCGACGGTGTTACCAGCGAGCTGCCAATCGTCCTGTCCGGCGCCGTTACGGAGATCACGCAACAGGAAATCCCCCTGCCCGATCATCGGCGGCAAGGATGGGGAAGCATTGCGTTGCCGGCGGACGAGTGTCCGTCCAACGATGTGTTTTACTTCGTGTACGCCGAACCTCCCCCCCGCCGCGTCGTGCTGGTGACGGAAAACGCAGAGCCCAACCGGGCGTTGGAAATCGCAGCAGCGATCGCTCCCGACGGGATCACGCCCAGCGAGGTACAGCGGCTGCGACCAGATCAAGTCGATTCGCTCGAGTTGGCTGGGACGGCAGCCGTGCTCTGGCAGGCTCCCCTGCCGGACGCAGACACCGCTCGAATCCTGCAGCGTTACGTCGAACAGGGGGGGCAATTGATGTTCTTCCCGCCAACCCAGCTCCTGCAGACCGATGGCGCCGATCAGGGCCAGTTCATGGGCGTGCAGTGGCGCGGGTGGCGTTCGGAACAGAACGCGCTGGTCGAGAATTGGCGTTCCGATGAAGACTTGCTGGCCGCCACGCAGAGCGGGATGGGTTTGCCGCTGGGAGCATTGCAGATCCGAGGATTTGCCACCTTGCAGGCAGGGGAATCGAGCGTCCCGTTGGCAACGCTTGGCGGTGGGAATCCCCTGTTGCTGAAAGTTCCCACGACCGCCGGCGGTGTCTACTTTTGTACTCTGTCGCCCGATCCGCGTTATTCGAGTCTGGCCGAAAACGGCATTGTATTGTACGTTGTCCTGCAGCGCATGATCCAGCGAGGACAACAATCGATGCAACTGTCTCAGCAGCGGACGGCCGGATGGGCCGATCCGACGTCGGCGAGCTGGCGGCAGGTCGCGGGCCCTCCCACTGCCCTGTCCAGCGAGTTCGCAGCGCAACCAGGTGTTTATCAGGCCGGCGATCGCCTGCTGGCCATCAATCGGCCCGAGGAGGAGGATCGCTGGGAGATTCTGGACGATGCGACAGTCGATCCCTTGTTCGAGGGCATTCCGTTGGATCGGCTCGAGCAATCGGCGGGCAGTCTGGCTGGCATCGTACGTGAAATCTGGCGATTGTTCTTGTTCAGCATGATCGCCGCGATGCTTGTCGAAGCCATCTTGTCGATGCCGCGCCGCCCCACATCCGCCGCCTAAGCCACCCCTCGAGCCCGACCGGTCGTTTGCGCCGGAGCTGGGATCAGTTCGGCGGACTGCGGTTCGAAATGGTGGCCTGCGCCGAGGCAGATTCACCCTTCCAGAGTCCAACCGTCCCGTGGCTGCCGGGAGACGAACCGGTTGGCGGACTCCGAGTTGGTGATGCGCATCTCTGCAGCATCCCATATGATCTCGCTTCCATGGCGGAACGCGACGTTGCCCAGGTGATTGGCTTCGGTCAACGGGCCCGCGTATCCGAAATGACTGCCGGTTGGGGTACCCTCTCGGCAGGCCTGCAACCACTGCTCGTGGTGCCCGGCCGGCAGATCGGGGATATCCGCCGGTTTGTAACCCGAAAACTCGCTTTCGGGCAACAGAATGTGCTGGCGGTAATCGCTGAGCAACATTCCTCGCTCGCCGACGAACAAGACACCATTTCCCCATTGCGGGATTTCCTGCTGCACCCATCGATCGGGCTTGTGAGTCCCCTGGTACCAGGTCAAGGTGCAGGGGGGATGATTGCCTCGAGCCGGATAGCGGTACTCGGCCCGCATTGAAGCCGGCGCGATTTCCGGGTGCGGCGCGGGACCCTCGGCTCGCACCGAAGTGGGCGCATTCAATTCGAGTGCCCAAAAGGGAAGGTCGTTCCAGTGGCTGCCCAAGTCCGACATCGTGCCGTTGCCGAAATCCCACCAACGATACCACTTGGGACCGGGGAAGTAGACTTCATGAAAGGGCCGATACGGTGCTGGTCCCAACCACAAGTCCCAGTCCAGGTACTCCGGTGGCTGCATGGCTTCGGTGGGCCGATCCTGCACAAACACGATGTCCTTGTTCCGCTCGGCTTCCTCCTTCGATTGCCAACCCCATGCGCGGGAAACCCACACGTGGACTTCGCCGACCGGCCCGATGATGCCGGAACGGATCGCCGCCACTACCTGGTGGTAGTTCTTCGATGCATGGATTTGAGTCCCCATCTGGGTCGCCACCTGGGCTTGGGCTGCCAATTCGGTGATCCGTCGGCATTCAGCGATGTTGTGGGTCAAGGGTTTCTCGCAGTAGACGTGCTTTCCCAGTCGCAGAGCCGGCGCCGTGGCGAACGCGTGCGTGTGCTCGGCCGTGCTGACGACGACGGCATCGAACAATTCCTCAAATTCGTAGAGCTGGCGAAAATCGATGAACGTTCGCGCATCGGGGAACTGCTGGTGGGCCGCCGAAAGGTTGCGGCGGTTGACGTCGCACAGCGCGACCACTTGCACGTCCGCATCGCGGGCCACGGTGCGCAGATTCGCACCACCACGACCGCCCACTCCAATGCACGCGATGCGCAATCGGCGGCTGGGAAACGCGTGAACTGCAGATGGCCCTCCAACCAGTCCGGCGGTCGCGGCGCCAGCGGCCAGCCTGTGAAACGTACGGCGTTGCATGGTCATCGTCTTGGTCCCTTCACGTGATTGGCCATCGGTGGTTCTTCGCCACTAAAAGGCAGCGGCGGTTCCACCGGGTTGTCGACGGGCAAGCCTCTATCATACCTCTGGAGCGGACGCCGTTGGGCGGCCCCGGGTAGAGGTCGCCCCGATTCGGCGGCTAGAATAGCGCGGCGGAACAGAATCAGAGACTCGCGGTGGGGCCTTCCTTGTTGAGCATCGGACACTCATGGCAGCTTCAAACTTGGGATCCTCTCCCCGGCCGACCCATTTCGATTGCCTGGCCTTGGGTGAGACGATGGTACGGTTCTCACCTCCAGGAGAGAACCTGCTGGCTCAGTCGCCACTGGTGGAGACGCACGTGGGGGGGAGCGAAACGAACACCCTGGTGGGCCTGGCTCGGTTGGGGCACCGCGCCGCCTGGTTGTCGCGATTGACCGATAATGCGCTCGGGCAGTGGGTGGCCAGTGCGATTGCCGCCCACGGTGTCGATACGTCGCGGGTGCTGTGGACGGGTGATGATCGAGTGGGGATTTACTTTTACGAACGAGGCCAGCGTCCACGCGGTCCGCGCGTCCTCTACGATCGCCAAGGGTCGGCCTTCAGCCAATTGGAACCGCAGCGGGATTATGCGAACCTGGCGGCCACCACCAGCGCGTCCTGGTTTCACACGACCGGTATCACGCTGGCTGTGTCGTCCGGAGCGCGGCAGTGCGCGACCAGCATCGCCAGACAGTTGGCCAGTCGGGGGACCAAGATCAGTTTCGACACAAATTATCGCGCTCGCCTATGGACCACCTCGCAGGCCCGCCGGCATTGCCGACCCTTCCTGCAGGAATCCCATCTGGTCTTTATCCCCCTGCGAGATCTGAGCATCTTTTTCGACCTCGATCCGTCCGATCCTCCCAGTTGGACTGGGGCGTTTCGCGCCGTCGCACCGCGCGCGACGGTGGTCATCACTTGCGGTGCGTCCGGTGCGATGGCGTTCGAGCCATCGGGGGCCTGCCTGCACCAGGCGACGGTTCCGGTCGATCGGCGCGAGCGATTGGGCAGCGGCGATGCATTCACGGCTGGCTTCCTGTCCGCCTGGATGGAGCACCAGGACCTGGCTGCGGCACTGCGCCGTGGCAATGCGGCCGCGGCGCTGAAATGCACGATTCCCGGCGACCTGCCCTGGATCGACCGCCACGATGTGGACCGTGTGGCTGCACAAATGCCTGCGCCCAGCACGGATATGACGCTGGTGGCATCTACCAGGGATGAATGGCGATGAATCCCGCGGGGCTGGTCGTGCCCGTTGGCATGTGGTTTACTGGTGGCCGATTCACTCGTCCCCGTTCGCTGAGTTGGGTTTGCGCCCAGGCGGACGGGGCACCCTTTGCGACCGAACTGGTACCTGAATGACCATGGAAACGTTACAACCCGCTGGAGTGGCCGGCCCCGATACGGCAACGTCTCCGTCCCCCATTGGTGATTACTACGACGAAACGGTCGTCGATTATGGAGTCTGGAGTCGCGAGGGGTATTTGCACTTTGGGTACTGGCGGCCCTGGCTGAACCCCTTCTCGCGCAAACCGATGCTCGAGGAGATGAACCGCGTCGTCTTTCGGCAACTCGGATTGGATCACCTGCCTGAGGGCCAGATCGGGGATCTAGGGTGTGGTTTCGGAGCGGTAGCCCGGTTCGGCAGTCGGCTTTACCCCCAGCTCGAATTCCATGCCGTTACGATCTCTCCGCAACAAGTCGCAGAAGCCCAGCGCCGCCACGCGGATGAACGCGTGCACTACTATTGTGCCGACTACCACCGTTTGCCGTTGCCGGACGGTGCCCTGGATGGCGTCTACTTCCTGGAGAGTCTATGCCATAGTACCCGGCCGGACGAAGCGTTGGCCGAGGCCGCGCGGGTGGTGCGCCCCGGCGGCCGCATCGTGTTGACCGATGGTTACATCACGCGGCCGCTGCACCAGACCTCTGCGCTATTCCAGCATGTCGTCAAAGCGGTAGCGCACAATTGGGCCGTCCCGATGTTCCACGAAATCGAACTGGCTCGCCGCTGGACCGGCCAGGGACGCCTGCAGTTGATCGACCAGTTCGAGTGCGGGTGGCGACTGGGACCATCGGCCTTGCATGCCGCCCATCTGTCCGCCTGGCACTTTTGCAAATTATTGCTGCGGCGCGACGTCAGCGCGTGGCAGTGGAAACACCTGGTGGGATCGGCTTACACCATCGCCTTGGGGCTGTACCGCCGTTACTTCCGTTATCACATCCTGACGTTCCAACGCAACGACCGCCCGTGAGCATAACGGGCGGCGCGCCGGAGGGCTGGTTGATCAGCCGATGTTCAGGGCGCGATCGATCTGCCCAGCCACCGTGGTCAATCGCGCCAGGTCTCCGCCGCCCACTTCGGCTGCCACCCAACCGTAAAAGCCGATGTCGTCCAGTGCCAGTCGGACGTCGGCCCAGGGGAGGTCGTCTTCCGTGATGTCCCGCCACGTGTTTTGAGCTCGGCTGAATCCTTTGATGTCCAGTTTCACGACGCGTCGCCCCAGTTGGCGAATCCAGTCGGCCGGATTGCCATATTTCCAGTGATTGCCGATGTCGAACTGCATGCCTACCCAG
>RFIQ01000262.1 GCA_003695565.1 Planctomycetota bacterium
GCTTCGTACAGCAGCGTCATACCCGGAGCCTCGTAGACACCGCGGCTCTTCATCCCCACGAAACGGTTCTCCACGATATCGATGCGGCCGATACCATGGCGGCCGCCGATCTCGTTGAGTTGCTGCACGACTTCCAGCGCGGAACACGCACGACCATTGACCCGAACGGGAATGCCGGCTTCAAAGCCGATCGACACCTCTTCCGGTTGATCGGGCGCCTCTTCCGGACTGCACGTCATTGTAAAATCGACCAAATCCACTCCGCAAACATCCAACCGCTCCAGCTCACCAGCCTCATAGCTGATGTGCAGCACGTTCTCATCCGAACTGTAGGGCTTCGAGGCAGTGGCTTTGACCGGGATCCCCTTCTCCTGGCAGTACTGGATCATTTCGGTGCGGCCGGGGAACGCCTCGCGCCACTCCTTGGTGCGCCACGGAGCGTAGACGCGGATGTCGGGCCGCAGAGCTTCGGCGGCCAGTTGGAACCGGCACTGGTCGTTCCCCTTGCCCGTCGCCCCGTGAACATACACCTCGGCGCCAACCTGGTCGGCCACTTCCAGGATCTTCTTGGTGATCAGTGGCCGAGCAATGCTGGTCCCCATCAAATACGGACCTTCATACTTGGCCTGCCACATCAAGCAAGGGAACGCGAAATCGCGACACAGCTCCTCGCGAGCGTCAACGATATACACCCCCTTGGCACCGATGTTGAGTGCCTTTTCACGCATGGCGTCGCGATCTTCCCCCGGCTGCCCCAAATCGACGTAGACGGCATGCACCTCGTAGCCCCGTTCGATCAACCATGCCAGCATGCAGGAAGTGTCCAATCCGCCGGAGTAAGCTAAAACGCAAACCGTCATGGCGAGAATTCTCCGCTCGAGTCACAATGAAAAGGGATGTCCGCTCGACGGCGAATTGTCATCCCCTCGGCCAACCTTTGCAAGCCTCATCCCCCAATGACCAAACCATCATCCCCCGGCGACTCACGAGCGCTCGACAACGCGGCCGACCAGCTCCAGCGGTGGCTGGACCTGGTCCGAGCCGGCCGAATGACTCTGTCGGAATTGGCCGAGCGGTTGTGGACGATCGACCAACCGCCGCTGGCCAGCCATCACCCCGATGCCGACCGGGGGCGCCGATGCGGATTCGGTGAAGTCGTATTCGGGTCCGGCAAGTCACCCGAAGCCATCCTCGAAATCGCCCATCGCCTGCTCGACGGCGGCCAGGAGGAGGTGTTGGTGACGCGCGTCGAACCAGCGGTGGCCGAGCGGTTGGCTGACGAGATGCCAGCCGTACGCTACGACGCAATGGGCCGGACCTGCCGATTGGCCCGCCGCCCGATCGCCGATGTCTGCCCCCACCCCACCAGGCATGGGCCGGTTGGGGGCAACGGATCGTCCGCCGACACTGCCACGGACGCCGACCGCGGGGGGGCTTCAGAGCTGAGGCTGCCGCCGGTGGCCGTGGTTACCGGCGGATCGACCGATCTGCCCGTGGCTCGCGAGGCCGTGGAAACGCTCGGTTGGATGGGGGTCAGCACGCAAATGGTTTCCGATGTCGGGGTGGCGGGCCCCTACCGCTTGCTCCCTTACCTGCCCCAGCTCCGGCAGTGCGCGGCGGTCGTCGCCATTGCTGGGATGGAAGGGGCCTTGGTCAGCGTCGTCGGGGGACTGGTCCCCTGCCCTGTCGTGGCTGTGCCGACCAGCGTCGGGTACGGGGCCAATCTCCAGGGAGTGACGACCCTGCTGAGCATGCTCAGCAGTTGTGCGGCTGGCGTTACCGTGGTCAACATCGACGCCGGCTTCAAGGGAGGGTACGTGGCGGGACTGATCGCTCACCAGGTCGCGCGTTGCGCTGCCGCCCGTACCGACCTTTACAAGTAATCGAGCGCGAGGGTCGCCAAACTGAGGACCAGGAAGAATCCGCACATGTCCGTCACCGTCGTCAGCAACGGGCCGGAAGCCATCGCCGGGTCTTTGCCAAACCGGCGCAGAATCAGGGGAATCAGGCCGCCGATGGAAACGGCGACCATCGTGTTCAACATCAGGGCCACTCCCACCACGATACCCAGAACAGGGCTGCCCTTCCATGCGAACGCCACGAACCCCAGCAACAGCCCGACCGCCACGCCATTGATCAAACCCACGCTGATTTCCTTCAACCAGACGCGGAGCACATCGCGGGGCTGGATCAAGCCCAAAGTCAGCTCCCGGATCGATACACCCACCGCCTGGTTGCCCGAACATCCGCTCATGTCCGAAATGATCGGCAGAAAAGCCGCCAAGGCGATGGCCCGGGCCAGCGTGCTTTCGAAGTAGCTGATCACCGACGCTGCCATCAGATTCAACACGATGTTAATCGACAGCCAGGACAACCGCGCACGAGCCCGGTATAGCAGCGGCATGGAACGAATCTCTTCACCGGAGACGATCCCCTGCCGCTTGAGCATGGCCCGATCGGCCCGTTCCAGCCAGGCATAATCCACGTCGGCCCGCTGGACCACCCCCAGCAGGTGGCCCTCGTCGTCGACGACCGGTACGCCCACGAATTGATTGCCTTGAAAGAACTCGTACAGCTCATCCAAGGTCGTATGATGGTTCACCGCGATGGGGCGGGGAATCATGATGTCTTTCAATCGCCGATCGCGGCCGCTGAGAAGCAGATCACGCAATCGCAAGACGCCGATCAAGCGATCGTTCGCATCGACCACGTAGGTGTACTGCACCTGGTAATCACGGTAGGCATCGGCGTGGTTCAGGAAATCGTCGACGACCTGCCCCACCGTCCATGTCTCGGGGTACCGCAGCACCTCCGTGATCATCAATCCGCCCGCCTCCTCATCGGAATACTCCGACAGGCGGCGAACCCGTTCGGCTTCCTCGGGAGATAACCGCTGGAGGATCGCGTCGGCATCCTCCAAGTCCAGATCGCCGACAATGTCCGCTTGCAGGTCGCTGGGCAGCTCGTGGACGACTGCCGCCGCCACCTCCGGCGGTGCTTCTTCGATCAGCTGCAACGCCTGGACCTCCGGCAAGCGTTCCAGCAGATCCGCCGCCAGATCCGGGTCGAGCAACTCCATCAACTTGCCGCGCTCTTCGTCGTCCAGAATGGAGACGGCCCGCGCCAACTCGTGCGCCGGTTGCGTAGCCACCAATCGCTCGATCTCTTCCACGTCCTCTTGTTCGAGCAACCGCGCCAGGGTCTTGCCCAGGTCCGCGATCTGCTCCTCAGATCGGTGGTCTTCCAGTTGTTGTTCGTCGGTGTTCAACCTGAGATTCTCCGAAAACGATTCCGATCATGGCGCCGCGTTAGGTTGTACTCGCAGTACCGTCATTGCGAAAGCGTCCGAGCGGAATGCCACCCCAAGAAAGCCCGGAACATGGTTTGCGAATTGCAATGAGGTTGACTAGCCTAACATCGGGGAAGCCCCGTCTGCGAGACCCGCTATCGGGTCCACGTTGCTCTTGGCGACCGCCGCGGTGAAACTGGCCCGAAATCGCCACTGGGGCCATTTGCCGAGACAGAAACATCAGCCGAGTCGGCGGGAGAGTCCGTCCACATGCCAATCGAGTTTGCCTGCCAGTCTTGCAAGAACCTGTTGCGCGTCCCCGACGGGACGGCAGGCGCCCAGTGCAAATGCCCTGCATGTTCTACAATCCAGACGATTCCCGATTCCTCGATGGTGGGCACGGTGGCCTCGGCTGGTGCAGGACCCACGCCCGAACCAGTGCCTCCCGGGCACGTGCTGATCCCCTGTCCGAAGTGTGGGCATCACCTGACGTGCGATCGCAAGCTGGTGGGCACCAAAGGACAATGCCCCGCATGCAAGTACATTTTCACCATTGCGCGGCATAGCGATCGGATCGGAACCGGAGTAGATGCCCATCTTCCGACCTTTACGTTTTCCTGTCCGGCCTGCCACCAGTTGTTTGAAGGCCAGCCTGAAATGGAGGGCCGCCGCGGAAAATGCCATGTCTGCGGTGCGATCTTTCGTATCGAGTTAAAGAAAGCGGAATGGAAAGCGTCCACCGAGTCAGCGTCC
>RFIQ01000263.1 GCA_003695565.1 Planctomycetota bacterium
ACCCGCACCGCGTCCGCCTCCACCGGGGGCGAATCCCCCACCCCCAGGGCCGCCGGGTCCGCCGCGGCCCGCTCCGCCAGCTCCCGGTCCACCGCGTCCTCCGGCTCCCGGCCCGCCAGCCCCGGGCCCGCCGCGTCCGCCCGCACCTGCGCCAGGTCCCCCGCCCGCACCGCCGCGCGGGCCCAGTCCGCCGCCGGCAACGCCGGGGCCAAAGCCGCCAGGAATCGCCCCGGCGGTTGCACCACTGGCACCACCGGCTGCCGAAGCGCCTCCGCTGCCGGCTGCTGAACCAGTGGTGCTGCCTCCACCGTAACCACCTCCGCCGTATCCCTCATCGCCGTATCCCGTCTCCTCGGGAGGCGTGTCCAATCCCAACTGCGGATCGACGATCCAGCGATTGACGACCAGGTCGTAGCGACCAGGATTATTCACCGACGCATCGGATTGTTGTACTGAGACTTGCAATCCCAACATGCCTTGGACCTCGGTGGGCACCAAGGTCAATTGATACACCCATTGGCCGTCGCTGTAGGAGGTGTAATAGGGTGTCCAGGTAACCGGCTGGGCGGGAATGACGCCTGCCACGACCTGAGCGACCACGCTCTCGGCCACCAATTCGGCTTCCGAGATGCGGCGGCTCTTGATGGCATTGTCAGCGGCCAATTGCATCGACTGAGCCAGGTAGGCGGATGCCATGGCCAGCACGGCCAGCGCCAAGATGACTTCCAACAACGACAGACCCCGGCGCAGCCGAGCGGCTGCCGAACGTGGGTCCGGTAGGGTGCAAAACGGGATTGAGACGGGAACAATCATGGCGCTCATTGGCTACGAAACGGACGGCCTGCGCGGCCGCGTCAGCCGCTGTCCTCCTCGCTGACACTTTGAAATCGAACCACTTCGGTGTGCCCGGTCAGCCCCCGGATCCGCACGCCCCACACATCGCCCCGCTGATTCCGAATCTGCACTTCTGCCGTACTGGTCGAGCCATCGGGATAAAAGATCACCTGGTTGGCCACGGTTTGCGTGGAGACATCACCGGTGCCGGTGGATTGCGCCTCTTGTGCCGCCAGGTAGGCGCGCATGTCGTTGAGCACTTGGCAACTGAGAAACGTCAATCCGTCGTCCAATTCTTCCCATTGCCCGTTCAGGTCGTCACCGGGAGCCAGAAATCCGGCTGGTTGCGTTTCCACGACGGTGCCCGCCGCGGTGATCATCTCGGCGCCCACCCCAGCTTCGGTTGCATCAGAGGCGCGAACCAATGGCTGGATGCGGAACCGACGATCCTCCAGAACACATTCGAACACCTGCGCCTGGCCGCTGCGCAGCGCCTCCAGGCGGGCCTCCTCCCATCTCAGCTTCAGTGACGCGGCCGCCCCGCTCAGCCGCTGGCGCTCGTAAAGCGCGTTGAGCCGAGGGGCTGCGATCGCTGCCATCATGGCCAGCAGCGACAGCACCAGAATCAGCTCGAGCAACGTGAACGCAGCCCGATGGCTGGCAGGTCGCAAGGTGTTGGTGGCTACTGGCATTGTCGCTCACTCGATCGGTTTCAACCCTAGCAGGGCCGAGGTCGGCCAGGGGGCGATGAGGCCCATAAGCGCTGGGCCTGTTGCGGGCCAATTGGCGTCACGCGGTGATGTCGTCCTCGGTACCACTCTTGCCATCCGGACCGACCGAACGCAATTCGTAATCGCTGCCGTTGTTAATGTACTCATAGGGATGTCCCCACGGATCTGGCTTGGGCGGCTCCTTGAGCAACTGCAACCAACGGCTGGGGTCAGCCAGATCGGAAGGTTGAGTGTGCAGATCCTCGAGCTTGTTCGGATAGCTGCCCACTTCCAACCGGTACTGTTCGAGCATCGATTTGAGGTTGCTCAGCTCGGTCTTGGCGGTGCGAATATAGGCCCGTTCCTGAACTCCGCCGATGTTGACGACCGCGATCCCGGCGATAGCCGCCAGAATCACCAGCACCAACATGACTTCCAGCAACGTAAAGGCGGATCGTAGGGGACGCCGCGGATGGCGTCGAATTCGTGCTCCAGATTGGCTAATCATTGAATCATCCTCCAGTTCTCGTGAAATTTCTTGATTCCCAGGCGAACAGCAGCGGTTTCCCTCTACTTAGGTTAAACCGTACCCGAGCTATTGAGTAGCGGAACCATCAGCGCTAATACGATGAAAAAGACGATGCCCGCCATGACCAGCAGCATCATCGGCTCCAGCAAACGGACGAGCATGTCCAGGCGCCGAAACGTGGTCTTTTCCAGGCTGTCGGCGATCTGAATCATCACTTTGTCCAGTGTATTTGCTTCCTCGGCGACAGAGATCATCTCCACCACTTGATTGGGAAAGTACCCTGAAGCGGCCAGTGGAGCGGCCAGCTTTTCTCCGGCCGAGATGTTCTCGCTGGCCTGCCGAATCGATTCGGACAGAATGCGATTCCCCGCCGCATCGCTGCTGATGTCCAGGGCCCGCAAAATGGGCACACCGTTGTTCAGCAAGGTCCCCAGCACGCGGCAAAAACGAGCCACCGCCAGGTTGAGGAAGATCGGTCCCAATAAGGGCAAGCGAATCTTGAACCAGTCCAGCCAAACGCGCCCCCTTTCGGTTTGCAGGAACGAGATCAATCCCACGACACCGAAACCGAGCACCCCGCCGATAAGCCACCAATACGATTGCAAAAAAGCGCTGATCGCCAACAGTAGGTCCGTGGCGTACGGCAGTTGTCCTTTTTCGCGCAGCGCGGCAAACAGTGGCTCGAACTTGGGGACGAAGAAAATGACCAACACGCTGACGACCACCGTGCCCACACAAGCCAGAAAGATGGGATAGGCCAGTGCGCCAGCGGCGCGGCCCTTCAAGTCTTCCTGCTGCTCGGTAAACGCGGCCACGCGTTCCAGTGCATCTTCGAGAAATCCTCCTTCCGCACCGGCCCGCACCATGTTCACCGCCATTTCGCTGAACACGCGGGGAAATCGCGCCATGGCGACGGCCAACGGTTCCCCGTCCTCGACCCGCAGCTTGACTTCGGTCAGCACTTCCTTCAGCGCCGGTTTGCTGGCCTGCTGAGCGATGACGGTCAAGGCTCGCAGCAGGGGGACGCCACTGCGCAGCAGCGACGCCATCTGGTTGTAGACATTGGCCATCACCTGGCCGGAAACGCGTTTGGTTCGCACCGACTTGGGATCCTTGGCCACCCGGATCTCGACAGGCAACAAGGCCATACCATCCAATTGGGCCAATGCATCATGCTGGCTGTTGGCCGTCAGGATTCCCGATTTCTTCTGGCCGGAAGGATCCCGGGCCACATACGCGAACTCAGGCATGATACCTCGACTCTACGGTCTTCCTGCGAATAGCAATCTGAAACATGGATTCAAATTCAGCCCAACGCCTGCTGGGCAGCGGCGGGTAGTGCTTTGCAACAGGGCTCATCCGATACGATCTCCCTTGGTCACCCGCAACACTTCCTCGACACTGGTGATACCGGCGATCGATTTGTCCCACGCATCCATGCGCAAAGTCCGCATGCCAGCTTTGAGAGCGGCTTGCTTGATCTGCCAGGTGCTCACCCGATCGTGCGCCAATTCCTTGATTTCCTCGTTGGTGACCAGCAATTCATAAATCCCCAATCGTCCGGTGTATCCTGCATTGCGGCAGGCCCGACACCCTTTGGCTCGGTACAATTGCCGGTCTCCCAGTTTTTCCCAGGGGAAGTCGTTGGGCAAGTCTTCGCGGTGGGGTGTGAACGGTTCCTTGCACTGCGCGCAGAGCTTGCGCACCAGGCGTTGCGCCATGATGCCCTCCACGGTGCTGGCCACCAGGAAGGGCTCGACCCCCATGTCCACGATGCGGGTGAACGCCCCGGCCGCGTCGTTGGTGTGCAGCGTGCTGAACACCAGGTGACCGGTCAGCGATGCTTGAATGGCGTTCTCCGCCGTTTCCTGGTCCCGGATTTCGCCCACCAGCACGACATCCGGGTCGTGCCGCAGGATACTGCGCAGCGACGCTGCGAAGGTCAGTCCGATCTTGGTGTGGACCTGAATCTGATTGATTCCTTCCAATTGGTACTCGACCGGATCCTCGGTAGTGATGATCTTGTTCTCCGGACTGCGGATCTCCAGCAGGGAGCTGTAAAGGGTGGTCGTTTTTCCCGAGCCGGTGGGCCCCGTTACCAGAATGATACCGTGCGGCAGCCGAATCAGCTCGCTGTACTGCTGGTACGTCTTTTCGTCCATGCCCAGCCCGCGGAGGTCGAACTTCATGGCCCCCTTGTCCAGGATACGCATGACCAGGCTCTCGCCATGGATCATGGGGATCACCGACAACCGCACGTCGATTTCCCGGCCGTGGACCTTCATCTTGATCCGTCCGTCCTGGGGCAACCGTTTTTCGGCGATGTTCAAGCGAGCCATGATCTTGATGCGGCTGACGATGGCTGCCTGAAAGCGATTGATTTCTGGTGGAACCGGTTGATCATGCAAGATGCCGTCGATGCGGTAACGGATGACGATCCCCGACGCCTGAGACTCGATGTGCACGTCGCTAGCCCGCGAATCGATGGCCTCGACCAGGATCTCGTTCACCAGCCGAATGACGGATGCCTCCTGCACCATTTCGCCCAACTCGGCATTGTCGATGTCCAAGTCCTCGAGCAACTGGACATCCTCCTCCTCTTCCCTGGCGGCCAACAAGCCCTCGACCGTCTCGGAACCGACCCCCAAGTATTTCTTGGTCAAGCGGGCGATTTCGGATTGCTCGGCAACGACCGGGACGATGCTCAAACCCGTCGTGGCACTGGCTTCATCCA
This sequence comes from Planctomycetota bacterium, assembly GCA_003695565.1. Classification (GTDB taxonomy): domain Bacteria; phylum Planctomycetota; class Planctomycetia; order Pirellulales; family Pirellulaceae; genus Aureliella. Next base: position 4,808 of record RFIQ01000263.1, read on the forward strand.
ATGCGTAGACATCCAATGGATTGTTGGTGGCCACCGTCAGCGACCCGTTGTCCCTTCGGAGAGGAAACAGGTTGTGGCGGTAGATCAACTTCTGGGGGAACGCTTTGACGACCGCTTCGTCGACATCGGCATTGCGCAAGTCGACGAATTCCATCCCCAACTCTTCTCCCACTGCGCGGAGGGCAGTTTCTTCCTCGACCAGGCCGGCTCGGACCGCTGCCGCGACGATGTTACCGTCTACCGCCTTGCTGCGCGCAACTTCCAATTGCTGTTCATCCAACAACCCGCGGCGGAGCAGGATTTCCCCCAAATCGAATGTCACCATACCGGGAAACCTCGTTTGCAATACTTTGAAATCAATGGGTGCACCAACTCTGCGTTGGATTTTTCTATGTTACCGTGTCCAGCGTAGGTTCGTCGCCCGACTTCTGCTCCGATCCGACGGCGCGATGTGTGGAC
>RFIQ01000264.1 GCA_003695565.1 Planctomycetota bacterium
CGATATCCGCCGTCGGGCAAGGGGTGATTGGCCGGCCGGATGCGAACCGCGATCTCACCGTTGCGCACCACTTCAATGCGGCTGAGCGGCCTGGCCGACTGAATCTCACCGGTGACCGAAACTGCCGACTGCGATTCCGACCTGGTCCAAGTTGTGCCTGGCAATTGATCGTCGAAACGCACCTGCATCAGCGGCCCTTGGGTGACGAAGCTCCGCCCGGCATCGAGAGCCGCCTTCCACGCATCGAAGTGCAATGTTCCCTGGCCGACGTGCACATACACGCGGCCGTAACCTAAGGGTACCGGATGAACACCGGAGGCCGTGCCAGCAGAAACTCGCATGCGGAAGCCGCAATTGAGCAGCGCGTAATAGGTTTGCAAACCGAACTCCGTCCAGCTCGCCTCGGAGAATCCTTCCGGACCGATCGTGATTTCGGGCCAGTCCGGTGGCGCATGTTCCAACGTCCATCGCGTGAACCCGAATTCGGTCCGCCAGTGATGGTTGTTGCTCAATTCGAACAAGTCGACGCTCATGACGGGGACGGCCATCAACGACCAGTTCCAAGAATGTTTATCCAGATCGAGCAACGCACCCTGCCGCCGCGCTTCAGCAGCAATTGGCTCCAGCGGCGGAGCGGCCAAGGAAAGCGGCTCGCTATGGCCCAGAACGAACACCGCTCCAAGTGTGTGGCGCCGCCCGTCGACCGTGAAGATCTCGTATTCGGTATTCACCGGATAGATCAAGTGATCCGGTGAAACCTCGATGATGTTTGCCGGCGGAGGTGGGTCGGCGTGCACCGGTTTGTCCTGGCTGTCGCGCACCCAATAAGTCAGCGGCAGGGCAACATTCAAATCCTCGGCTTGCATCACTACCGGCAGTTCGTCGACCGTCCGGTGAACATGCGTGTCGCCGCTGTACCAACCATGGGCCTTCATTTCGACCAGGCGGTGCAGTTCCAATTGCACGTCGACCGGATCTTCGGCAACGGAAATGGCGACGGTGGTTGGCAGGTATTCTTTGCCCAGTTCGGCGGTGATGCGATAATCGCCCGGCGGCAGTTGAGCCACGAATGGGTGCGGCGACAGGCTGGTATGCCGCTCGATCGACCGCTGGAACCGTTGCTTGTCGTACACGATGGCTGTGCCTTCAGCATCCTGGCTGCGGACGAAAAAGAACCGGCCATCCGATTGCCGCTGGACATACAAACGGCACGGAAGAGTTTCTCCGGTCTGGCCGTCGAGCACGCGGCCGCGGAGGTTCCCGTCCATTTCCGGCACTGGACGATCGCGCCAACCGGTACGTTCGATGCGGGCCAGCTCTCTATCGATGTCCGTCCCTTGGTAGAAGGAAAACCAGCCGCGGAGCCATCGGGTTTGCCCCGGAGGGCAATCGGGGAATTTGGGGTCGCTGTGCAGGCAGGGGCAACGCGCGTTGCCCCAAGCTCGGTGTACCGGATCCCAGGCCGAGATGACCCACCGTTGGCGATCCGGCGAGTGCGCGACAGCGTAGCCGTCGCGAAACAGTTTGTTCTCATTGGACTGTTGCGTGAAACCGGGCAGGCCGCGCAACAGCACGCAATTCTGCACGCGCAGGTCGCTCAACGTGCGGTCGGTTCCGTTGTACAACCACATCCACAATTCGACGTGATCGCGATGAGCCACCGCTCGCGTACCGAATTCGATTCCGTTAGGCAAACGACGCACCATGCGATAGCCGCCATCGACCGGTTGCCATTCGAGTTTCGGCAAGACGATGTTCTGCTCCGTCCAGATCGTCGGCACGTGCGTATGGGCCAGGTACGTCAGTCCCAAATTCGACCAGATGGCTTCGGGGATATCCAACACGGCGTAAGCCGACGCGTCCCACGGTGCAAATACGCTGAGTTTGGTTTCTCGCTGAGGAGCCACGGCGCCGTCAAGGAATCCGATGCGCGGATGACGGCCGCCGGGATAAGGCAGTACCATCAAGCGATCGTCAGGCGGCGGTGGAAGTCGGTCCGGATCGAGTTGAAGCTCCTCCAGCCGCCGCGGCAACTGCTCGGCAGGCACGCCGGTCACCGCCTCGATCTCTGCCGGTGTAAATCGATGATAAAGAGCGATCTCCAACCAACGCCGCAACTCGGTATCGTTGGCCGGCGGTCGCAATTGATCTGCATATTCGGCCGCCGATTGAGCGCGGGCGGGGCGGCCGGAGGTGTCTTGAGCCGAGCATGGCACTGTCGACAGGGGACCGACAAAGCCCAGCAGGCTGAGCAGGAGTGGCAGGTGGCAGCAAGTACGGATTGGGGACATCGCGCGAGGGCCTCGGCAGGATGGCAGGGACGAAGCGGCGGAGGGCCTCGATTCTACCATACCGTCGGCACCGGTTCGCCCGGCGGCGGGGCGCGGTTACGAGGTTGCCACCGCAGCGGCAGGCAACAGGCTGAGGATGCCGGGGCTGGGCCGCGTGATCACGTGTGCGGCAATGAGTTTCCCCAGACCTTCGACTTTCGGCCGAGCCGCTTCGATCGCCGCGCGCACGGCCGCCACATCGCCGCGAATGACGATGGTCACGTAGCCACCGCCGAGCTTTTCTTTGCCGACGACTTCGACCGAAGCGGCTTTGCACGCCGCGTCGACCGCTTCGATGACGGCGGTAAAGCCTTGGGTTTCGATGAATCCGAGAGCTGAATTGGCAGAACCTTGCATGCCGGAATCTCCATTTGAGGAAGGGGCCGTCCGGGGGGCGTGGACCACATGTTGTTGGATCAACGGGTTGAACTCGATGCGACTATCGATCCCGCGATGCGCGGCGCGGCTGACGCGGGGAATCACCGTGCAGCGCGGGTCGCCTTGCATATGCTCGGCGACGCGATGTCCCGTTTCGATGGCCACCTGCACGGCATCGACCGGGCCGGTAATCTTGACGCAAGTGCCCAGGAAGTCGTTCAACTCGACCTGCCACACTGCGATCCGGGCCGCCTTCTCCATGTGGTCGAGAGCCACCATGGCGGGGGTCCAGCCCGTGGTTTCCAGTATGCCGAGTGCGGAAGCGGTGCGGGTCATGCGGATGATGCGGCTCAGTGGGTTGGTATCCAGGCATGCGGAAACTGGGTGGACGCGATCGCGGCCGGCGTCGAATCAAATATACTTTCCCAACCAAGTGGAGCAAACGAATCCGCACACTCTCTTCTCTTGCGACGGCGTGCCGATGGATCGTGAAAAGTACCAGCAACTGACCGAGACGTTCTTTCAGTGGGATCAGGAAGCGATTCATTCCGTGCTGCGGGAGTTGTTGAGTGCGGCGGCGGCTGAGGATGCGTTTCCCGAGTTGCATCCGATGTCGCAGAACTATGAAACCGCGCAGGCGAACCCGGAAATCCACGTCCTGCCCGGCAATTTGAAGGATGCTCGAGACGCGATCTTTCCGTACTTTTGGGGAACCGACAGTTGGAACAGCCCGTTGCATCTGGAAAACGTGCGCGGTCCGGCCAATCATGCGTCGTTGGTCGGGGCATTTGCTTGCTTGTTGAAGAACCCCAATCTGTGCACCGACCGATACAGCCAGCGGTCCAACGAGCTGGAGGTGAAGGCGGTTACGGCCCTGGCCAATTTGATCTTCTACCATACGGAAGATCCCTGGGGCGTCTTCACCATCGGCGGGACGGTCTCCAACCTGTATGGAGCCAAGATCGGCGTGGAAAAAGTCGTTCCTGGCGCCATGCAGCGCGGGTTGCGTGGCGAACGCGTGGTGGGCATCTGTTCGCAGGCCAGCCACTACTCCAACCGGACAGTCGCCGGGTGGCTGGGGATCGGGACGGAACAATTGATCGAGATCCCGACCGATGCATCGCTCAGCATGCGGGTCGATGTGCTGGAACGTAAACTCGACCAACTCTACCGCGACGGCGTGCGCGTGGCATACGTCGTGGCGACCTTTGGCACTACGGACGGGTTCGGCATCGACGACGTGGCCGCGATCCGCCAGGTCATCGACGAGCGGGCGGCTGAGCACGGGCAACCGCCGCCGCAATTGCACGTCGATGCAGCGGTCGGTTGGGCGCTGACGTTCTTAACCGAGTACGATCGCCAGCAGAACAAGCTGCAGTTTTCGCCGCGGCTGTTGGAGTTGACCGAACGGATTCAGCAGCACTGCATGTCGCTCAAGCTGGCCGACAGCGTCACGCTCGACTTTCACAAGATGGGACGCGCGCACTACCCGTCCAGCGCCTTCATCGTGTACCACCGCGAAGATCTGAAGTACCTGGCCCGGACAACTGAGGAAACGCCGTATTTTGCCGAAGCGGATCCGCGCCGCGACCCGGCGCTATTCACCCTGGAATGCTCCCGCCCCGGCATCGGACCGTACGTCGCCATGGCGTCGCTCAATGCTATCGGCCTGGAGGGCTGGCGGATGCTGGTCGCCCGCAGCCTCGAACTGGCGGATCAACTCAAGCAGCGGTTGGCGGCGTTCGAGTACTGCAAGGTGCTCAATCCGGACTGCTTGGGCGCCAGCGTCAACTGGTGGGTGTTGCCCAAAGGCCGTCCGGCAGCGGAGATTTGGGATCAATTGGTTGCTGGGGAATTGCCCGACGAGCACCGGCAGCGCTATTTCGCGGAAGTCCGCCGTCTGTTCAGCAAGCGGGAGAAGATGGCCGATCCGACCATCGACGCTCGGTTGGGATTCACCACCGATTACGGATTCCGACCTCAAGGTCACCATGTGCCGGCGTGGAAAGCGGTCTTCTTCAATCCCCGCACTACCGACGAGGTGGTCGATCGGATCGTGCAGAGTATCGAAGATCTGTAGATCGGGTGACCGTCCCGCAATGGGGGCCGCTTAGGGGGGCGACGTGTGGGGCGATTCCAACGAGGTCATTCGATTCTGCGGCCTCGTGGGTCAAGGGTGGGCAGAACGCGGATATAATTGAGCTGCCATCGGTGGGCGTCGTCTCCTCCAACTTCCCTTTGGGATTGCCGTTGCATGTTTGCCAAGATTGTCAGTGCTGGAGCAACCGATATCGGGCAGAAGCGGAGCACCAACCAGGATCATTTCCTGATCGCCGATCTGAACAAATCGATGCTTGTGCAGGCGACGAGCTTGCAAATGCACGCTCAATCCCGGTTGTACGGCATGAGCCACGGCAAGCTGTTCATGGTGGCCGATGGCATGGGGGGGCACAGTGGTGGTGACCGGGCCAGCGCGCTAGCGCTCGATTTGCTGATCGCCCAGTTGCTCAACAGCATGCACTGGTTCTTTCAAGTGGATATCGAACGCGAGGACCGCGAGCAGGATTTTATCCGAGATCTGCGGCAGTTGATCCAACGGGCGCACGCTGGCATCGAGCGAGAGGCGCATGCGGATCTGGCCCGCCGGGGTATGGGAACCACGTTGACGATGGCTTATGTCATCTGGCCCTGGATGTACGTAGTGCACGCCGGGGACAGTCGTTGCTACTTGGTTCGCGATGGCGTTATCGAGCGTTTGACCCGCGATCATACGATTTCCAACCAACTCATGGAGCAGGGTGGCATGACGCCGGCAGAGGCGGAGCAGTCGAAATGGAGCAACGTTTTGTATAATGCCTTGGGGGCGGGCGGGGAAGGCGTTGAGCCGGAGATTCGTAAAGTCAATTTGCGCCCCGAGGATACCATTCTGCTCTGTACCGATGGTTTGTACCGCTACGTCAACGATGAGGAATTGCTCAGCCTGCTCAGTTCGGAGCTGGACCCAGAGAAGGCTTGCCGGGAGTTGATCGACACGGCCAATGCCCGTGGGGGGGCCGACAATATCACCGTGGTGATCGGTCGGTTGACTCGACCGGATGCCAGCCAACCGAAAACGCGCGAGGCGGCTGAAATCACGCTGGAGCGCTTGCTGGGCGAGATGACCGGTTATGACAACCAGGCGTCGGGGGCGACCACCAGCGAATTCGACCCGGTTTCTCCGCAAGCCGACACCGATCCGGGTTGATGCTCTCGTGGGGCGAAGATTTGCCTTGGCCTGCACACTGGTATCGGCGCCGACTAGGGCCGGTGGTCGCTGCGGTTTTCTCCTGGTAGAGTCGCAGATGGGGGCTGGACCGAACCGGTCGAAATTGGCTTTGAGCACCGCCAAGTGCGCCGCCGATCGGGGAGTCGCCTGGTTTTTCGGAGTTGGGGTTTAGCGAGAGGACCGAGCGATGACGAAGTCGGCGAGCGCCACGACGAGGGAAGCGTTTCAGGGATTGATCCAGCGGGCGGCCGAGTGCGCAGCGGACGATTTTCGGTGCTTGGCGCAAGTGGCGGTGGAGC
>RFIQ01000001.1 GCA_003695565.1 Planctomycetota bacterium
AAAGACAAGGGCAAGGCGGTCTTGCTGTCGACCCACCGCCTGGATGAAGCCGAACGCGTTTGCGATCGCTTCGGTTTGCTGCATCGAGGTGAATTGATGCTGACGGGAACCTTGGACCAGATTCGCGCTGCGACCGGCAAGGAGCATCTGGTGGACGTGTTCTTGCAAATGATGCGCGACCAAGAAGGGCACCACGAGGAACAACCATGTCAGGACTGACGCTACTGCGAATGGTGCGACTGTGCTTGAAGGAGCATCGCGAATCGTTGCGCGATCGCCGCACCATTGTAACGCTGGTGTTGATGCCCTTGCTGGTCTATCCGTTGCTCAGCTTGATTCTGAACCGGGCCGTGCTGACAGCATTCGACCACGACCCGCAGTCGGCGGTCACCTTCGGTATCGCTGCGGAGTTGCACGACACGGAGCTGGCATCGATGCTGGCTCTGGGGTGGAGCCTGACCAAGACCCCGGAGGCTCCGGTGCGCGTTTTAGAAAAAGTCTACCACGATGGCCGCCCGAGCAATGCGGACGAGCCCCCTATCATCGGCGACGGGCCCAGCAGCCCCCAACTCGTCTTACTCGACGACGACGGCCGATCTGCCTTGCGCAACGGCAGCGTGGATCTGGTGATTCTGCACAAGGTTTCCGAGGACGAGGAGGAGGCATCGGCCTTCGGCGGTTCGAATCCTTCCATGCGGCGTCGCTTGCTGTCGCAACTCATTGAAAACTACTTGGGGGGCATGGGCGGTGCGGTCGATGTCGATGTCGATGCGATTCTGGAAGTGCTGGGCACTTACGAAGTGCAGTACCGAGAGGGCGACCAGCAGAGTTTGCGGGCGCTGCAAACGCTGGAACGGATCATGGCGGCATTGAACAACGAAGCAGCCGCCGCCCTGATGGGCCCCGGCTACACTCCTCCGGTTCGGTTGGCCGTGCGTCCCGTGGTCCTCAAGAGCAGCTACTCCGATGTGTTGGCTACCATGGTTCCTCTGGTACTGGTCCTGATGACCATGGCCGGCGCCGTCTATCCCGCCATCGATCTGACGGCCGGGGAGCGTGAACGGGGGACGATGGAATCGCTGATCGTATCGCCGACCCCCACCGCCTTCATCTTGTTGGCCAAGTATTCGGCGGTGGTGACCGTAGCGCTGCTCACCGCGCTTGCCAACCTGGCCGCCATGTCCGTCACGTTGTGGGTCAGCGGAATTGGGGGCATGATTTTTGGTGAAGACGTTTTGTCGCGCGAGATGATTGGCACGATCCTGGCCTTGTTGGTGCTGTTCACCATGTTCTTTGCGGCATTGTTGTTGGCCGTCACCAGTTTTGCCAAGAGTTTCAAGGAAGCCCAAGCGTATTTGATTCCGTTGATGCTGCTGGCCATGACTCCTGGCGTGATGAGTTTGCTCCCGGGGATTCGGTTCACGCCTCTGCTGGCGACCGTTCCCTTGGTCAACATCGTCTTGCTGGCGCGGGAGTTGCTGACCGGTGAGGTGGAGGTAAATGCTGCCATCGCAGCCGTGCTGTGCACCTGCGTGTATGCCTTGGCGGCCTTGGCGGTTGCCAGTCGCCTATTTGGCTCGAATGCGTCCCTCTATGGCAGCCAAGGGAGCTGGGCTGATTTACTGATTCGCCCTGCAGAGCGACGCGAGCGTCCGGGGGTGGATCAAATGGCGTTGACCATGGCTGTGATGTTTCCGATGTACTTCATTGCATCCAACTTGCTGCCCTTCTGGGGCGATTCATTAACCAGTCGGCTGTGGGCTTCGGCGGCCGTCTCGATACTACTGCTGGTCGGTTTGCCCTTGCTGGTCTGTTGGTATCGCCGCATCGATGTGGTGACGACATTTCTGTTGCCGCCCCGTCCAGGCCTCCACTGGGCCGGTTGGTTGGTCGGCATCGTGCTGGCGGCGGGATCGATGTGGATGTTTGCCCATGAGATCGTGGTCTGGGCCAAGATGCTGGGGTTGTATTCTTTGACGCAAGGGCAACTGGAACAGGCCGCCGAGTTTCGGCAGGAATTGGCGCAAGTCCCGCTGGTCGTGATCTTGTTGACCCTGGCTGTTGCTCCAGCGTTTTGTGAAGAACTGTTGTTTCGCGGGTTCGTCATGAGTTCGTTGCACAAATCGGCTTGGGGGGCCGTGATTCTGTCGGCCATAGGATTCGGATTGATGCACGTGTTGACCTCCAACATCTTGGCGGTCGAACGGTTCTTGCCGACGACTTTTATCGGTTTGGTATTGGGATTCATCGCATGGAGGACGCGGACGATCTGGCCCGGTGTGCTATTGCACGTGCTGCACAATGGCTTTCTCCTGTTAGTAACCCGGTACCAAGAAGAGATTGCGGCCTGGGGGATTCTGGTGGAAGAAGGCGAGCATCTGCCAGGCAAGTGGCTGGTCGCCGGTGGCATTTCGTTGGTGGCAAGTCTAGTATGGATGTGGTTGTTGACCCGCGGCGATTCTCGGCCTCGGTCCAGCCTGCCGGAAATCTGACCCACCCCCTCGATGCGGTCTCGGTCGCGTCCCCCCAGCCATCGATCGTCCTGCACTGCCGACCAGAAATCAACGATGAAGACTCTGCCAAACCTCGATTCGAACCAGCGACCTGCATGGATCGTCGCATGGGTCGCTGCCGTGGCCCTGCTGACGCCGTCAGGACGCGGGCTCAGCCAGGATTCCACGTTGGGAGGCACGTCCGGCTACTACGCATCCAGGCCGTTCCGCGTTCCGGTACCACAGCATCCGGCCTTGGATTACGTGGCCGACGGTCTGTATCGTCAGCCCACCGCCGTTGCCGTGGTGGACCCGAATTCGGCTGTGATTGCCACCAAGGAAAGTGGAGAGCTGTATTTGCTCGATCTTGCCGACAATTCTGTGCGCAGCATTTTCGGGCCGTCCGATGCTCAGTTCGGAACGATCGAGCGATTGGACGACGGAGCGTTCGCCGTCGCCGACGGTTTCCACGATACAATTTGGATTTTCACGCAACAAGCGGAGCAGTGGGCACCGCTGGTTCAGTTGTCGACGCCCGGTTTGCCCAAGCGGTTGCTGTGGGATGGGGAACACAATCGGCTTTGGGTCTCCGCCCAGTGGGCGCGTCGATTGCATTGTCTGGTACCCCACCCCACTGCCGGATGGGCACAAGCTCGATCAGCGGGAATCCTCGATCTGGATTTCTGTCCCGGGCATCTGCTGTGGCTTTCCAGTTTCGGAGTGCTGATCGTGGCCGACGCGTTCGGTCGCAACTATGCCGCGGTGGATGCATCGGCGTGGCGCGTGGTGCAGCGAGGCCAGTTCTATGGCCACAACCTGGCGGGGCTGGCTGCGACCGAAGACCAGGAGATGATCTACTTTCCGCATCAGTTGCTGAATGAGTTTGCCCGTGCGGCGCAGACGGACATTACGTGGGGCGGCATGATCAGTAACAACCTTCGTTGGCTGCGTACCGAACGTGTGTTGCACCGCACGGGTGAGGACGTTTTCCGCCAGGGCAAATTCTTTCCGCTCGGTACGCCGGGAAACGGAGCGGCGGATCCCTCCAGCATGGCCATAGCACCGGACGGCAAATTGGCCATTACGCTGGGCGGCACCAATCGCGTGGCCCTGCAGCGGGACAACGAATTTCATTTCGACCAGATCCCGGTTGGCATGCATCCGGTAGATTGCGTTTTCACCCCGCCGGGACAAGATCTGCTGGTGGTGAACCAGTTCAGCGATAGCGTCTCGCGCATCGCATTGAGCGACCGAACGGCGACGCATATTGCATTGGGCCCTGTACGGCAGCCAACTGAGCAGGAATGTGGCGAGCAATTGTTTTATGACGCCCGGCTGGCGCACGATGGATGGATGAGTTGCCACAGTTGCCACAGCGAGGGGCACACCAGCGGCGGCTTGAACGACAATTTCTCGGATCATAGCTTCAGCACCCCCAAACGCATCTTGTCGCTGTTGGGGCAACGCGAAACGGCCCCCTACGCTTGGGACGGAAGTATGCCGAGTTTGGAGGCCCAGATCCACCAGTCGGTCACCTCGACAATGGCGGGCAGCGCGCCTCCGACTGAGGAACAGACTCGGGCCCTGGCGGCCTTTCTCCGCAGTCTACCTCCACCTCCGTCGGTGACCTGGGCTCGAAACGGTTTGCCGCCTAACCGTGCCGCCGGGCATTTGACGACCCGGATTGCATTTACTACGAAGACCGCTCCGCGGGGCGCGCGTTTGTTCGACGAACTGGGCTGCGTCGATTGCCATGCACCGCCGGCTTTCACCTCCCACCAGCGGTTCGATGTCGGGTTGGTGGATGAAAATGGTCTGGCGGAATTCAACCCTCCCAGTTTGATCGGCGTCAGCCAACGCCAAGACGCGTTGTTCCACGACGCTAGCGCCGGTTCGATTCGGGCGGTGCTCCAGTCCGGCCATCAACTCGACCGCTCGCTGCCACCGGAGGACCGACAGGCGTTGGTCGAATTCTTGCAGGCACTGTAGAACCGCCCGATGGCCTCTATCACGGGCCGCGGCGGGTGAACATGCTGCCATTGTCTGCGATCTCGAACAATGGTCGGTAGTAGTCCCTTCCCGTGCCGAACAATCGTCCTGGGGTCCAGGTCAGCGCCATGGATAGATTCCACCCCTCATTGGCGAATGGAGAGGCGACGCCGTCGCGAGGGATGATGTAGTCGAAGGCAGTCGACAAACCGCACTGACCGTGCAACGGAGTGTTCAGGTGCAGCCCTAGCATGCCGTCAGAATCTTCGCTCCAGCCGGCGTATGCCTCGCCGCTACCGCGACCAGCCGGTCCGAAACGCAATCGATAGAAGAATCGATAGGTATCTAAACTGGACAATGTTGCCAGGATCGGACCACTGTCAAGGTTCGCAGTGAATGTTTTTGTTTTTTGGCTGTCGGTGAATCTGAACCCTAGCTCGTGGCAAGGATCGCAAACGAAGCTCAATTCCCCCCGCAGTTGCAACAAATCGGTTTTGTAAAACCAGTCGTCGCGCATGTAATCGGCGACCAGGCCACCCTGCCAACCGTAATCGACGCGGCGAAACAGTCCGGCGGTTAGAAACGCCTGATTGCGACGATCGGCCGAAGCGGTCGAACCTTCTAGTTGAGCATGGACAAAGCGCACACCAACTTGTCCGCCCAATTGGCCGTAGAAGAAACCGGGGATGCGCGAACCAAAATTGATCCCCTCCTGAAATCCGAAACTTCCTTCCACCTGGCCATCGTCGTTGCCACCAGTCGTAAGGTAGTTTGCCTGAGTCTTGAACCCTGCCGCGCCCACAAGAATGTCGGATCGACTCCAATCGAGGAAATAGCAATCGGGACGGCACACGCAGTCGTACTCCATTCCGCACGTGGCACAGCCGAACTCGCTGGGTTCCATGGCATTGGACGGCGGATTCGATTCCGAAGCCGAATCGTGCATCTCGATGACGCTGGGCCCGATGATTTCCTCTTCGTAACCGGCCGCGCGCACGGGACGATGGCTGGCAGGACGGGCGGTAGTCGCAGTTCCGGTCCGCGAAGCCCTACCGCTGTTCAGCCGTCTGGCGGCGGGAGAAATGCGAGCCGACGAAACTGTGGCGCGGCCGCGATCGCCCCCGGACTGGCCCCAAGCCGCCACATCGAGTGATCCAATCGCAATGATTGACAGCAGGCCAATACATCGCGCCGTGATCCGCCCCAGCATGCCCAATGACATGATTGAAGTCCCTGCGCAAGAGTTCGCGCAGTCGCTCCGCCCCTTCAGGAATATCGGAAGGGAGCGTTGCATCGGTTGAGAGAGATTGGGCAAGATATTTCGAAAAAATGGATTTTGATCCTTTCCCTCCTCGCCGTCTGCGGACAAATATCGGGGCGAGAGGGCAACGGGTGTTCGCCATACTCCCAGGGGCCTCGGGGTGGCAGTGGTGCCCCGAGGGAGTGCCGGATACGATAGAGAGCGAAATTAACACGAGAGGCGAAGCATGGAGTTTGCATGTTGGTTGGTTGGCCTGGCCCTCATCGCCACGGGTATTGCCTTGTTCTGGGTACGGGCCCCGAACTGGCAAGATGATGGCGACTTGTTAGAAGGGCCCCGAAAGAGCATCCAACGCTGGACGCGACTGCAGCGGGCCGTGCGGATTTTGAACAATGTACTGGTGATTCTGATGGGTGCGCTCATCATCGCGACTACCTGGCTGCCGCCAGGCCGCATTTGGGGGCTGGCCTGGGGAGTCATCTTGCTCGTTCTGCTGGTCTGTCTCCTGTTAGCCGTGACCGACGCGCTGAGCTCGCTCTCCCTGTATCGACATGCATTACCCGAAGCGGCTCGACGAGCCTTCACGCGCTCGACCAGTGAAAACTCGCAAGACGAGCACCCAGTAGCCTGACACTCCGCACGTCAGTAGCCTGGCTCTCCTAGTCGGGCCCATCCACCGCCCCTGTGACGCAATCAACCGCGGAATACTCTGCCGAAGAGCAGGGTTGACGCTGCACCATTTGGGGGGGGCGGCTAGTGGTGCTGGTACCAGGAAAACAGTTTCTGTCTCCGTTGAACATGGGAAAGGCCGATATGCCGACGCGGCCCTGGCCTGTAGTTTTTGCCCTCAGCGTGCGGGGCGATTATACTGCTCGGATACGGTGAGTGGCGGAATCGCTGGGGGGATGTCGGTGCAGTGGGGTACGGCCCTGTCGTATCGACGACTCGAGAAACCCGCGCGCTGCTGGTCGTTTTTGTCCGGCGCACACCGACATGCTCTTTCTTCTCTTCTTCACATCCTGCAATGCACGAGGATTCCAGAATGCGTCAATTGGTCCGTGGACTCGTGTTCGTCGTATTGGCTACGGTGGCCGCCTCGACTTGGGCACAGCGCGCGAGCGATTTTTCTCGCGGGTTGGGCTTGGAATCGGCGTGGCGGACACAACTACGGCTGCCCGTCGACGGACGCGGCATCGCCTCGGTCGACTTTTGGGTGGACAAGAAAACCGTCCGCCAATACGCGGTAGTGGAGTTGGCGGACCGCACGATTCGGGTGCCCAGCGATCAGTTGGATCGGGACGGCAAACCGATCGGTATGGAGCGGGCCAAGGAGATGGCGCAAACTCAAGCCGCCCGCGTGTTGGGCAAGGCAGAGGGGATCCAGGTTGTCGAAGTAACCGTTCCGCAGATCAAGATGGTAGTGGTAACCCGTGACGGGTTGGTGCAAACCTTGGATGCAGAGACCGGAAAGCTGCTTTGGGCGACACCTTGCGGCCCGTCTTGGGCGCCAGCGCATCCGGGGGCCGTCTGCGAGGCAGGAGTGGTGGTCATTCATGGCGACAACCTGCATCTCCTCGACTGGACCACGGGCAAGCATCTGATGATTCGGCCTTTACAAAGGGCGACCTCCAACGCGGTAGCGGCATACAAGGACATTGCGTTCGTCAGCGACTTTACGGGCCGCATCGAAGCCTTTGCGTTGGGGCGTGAAATGCGTCCGTGGGCGTATGTGATGAAAGGACGCGCCGTTGGACAACCGGTCACGCTGTTGGATAAGGGTTTTTGTGCAATTTCCACCGACGTGGGATTCGTTTATGTCTACAAACCCAGTGAACCACCGGAGGTATGGTTGCGGTTCGAATCCGGCGCACCCATCTCGGGAAGTCTAGCCGCAGGGAACGGGGCGTTCTACTCGGGTAACGTACAGGGCAGTATCACGAAGTTTAGCGCCGACGAACGGTTCGGTACCATCCTGTGGGAACTGCGAACAGGGCACACGGTCACGGCGCCACCGTTGGTGGTCGGCAATTCGGTGTTCGTGGTCAATGAAGCAGGGGACGTGATCGCGATCAACGATCAATCGGGGAAGGCATTATGGGAAACTGAGGCGGTCGAGGCCGTGGTACCCATGG
>RFIQ01000265.1 GCA_003695565.1 Planctomycetota bacterium
ACATCGCGGTCGCCGCTCAATCCGGCACCTGTTCGGCGGCACAGGCTCGGCGTCAAGAAGCCGGCCGAACGACCCGACCACCGTGCCCGGCAGGCTCAGGCACGCCAGCACCATTGCGCACGGCGTCCCTGTTTCGCGGACTTTGCGGAAAAAGTCAAGGGTGTACGATAGAACCATATCCAGGGCAAGACAATCAAACGGACCATCCATGAAACAACCACTGGCAGGCATTTACACTCCCAACATTACTCCCGTCGACCAGCAAGGCCGGGTCGACGAAGACAAGTTATGCGCGTACGTCGACTGGTTGATCGAACGAGGAGTGCATGGCTTGTACCCCAACGGATCGACGGGCGAGTTTACGCGATTCACGGCCCAGGAACGGCGGCGGATTGTGGAAGTCCTGTGCCAGCACGTGGGAAATCGAGTTCCCATCCTGGCCGGCGCTGCTGAAGCAAACGTGCGGGAGACGATCGACGCCTGCGAGACGTACGGCGGCATGGGTGTTCGGGCGGTAGCCATCGTCGCCCCTTATTACTACAAATTGAGCCCGGAAGCGATTTACCAGTACTTCAAGGAGATTGCCGATCACGTCAGCGTCGATGTCACGCTGTACAACATCCCGTTGTTCGCCTCCCCCATCGACGTGCCGACAGTCCGGCGTCTAGCGCTCGATTGCCCTCGCATCGTGGGCATCAAAGACAGTTCGGGGGATATCCCGCAGATGATGCGCATGATCGCTGCCGTGCGCCCCCATCGACCCGCGTTTTCCTTCTTGACCGGTTGGGATGCGGCCCTGGCCCCTTCGTTGCTGATCGGTTGCAACGGCGGCACGAACGCCACCAGCGGCGTGGTGCCGGAATTGACGCGAGCGCTGTACGATGCCGCACAAGCTGGCCAATGGGATCGCGCCGTGCAATTGCAATACCGCCTGCTCCCCCTGTTCGATGCCATGATCAGCCAACCGGAATTTCCCGAGGGATTCCGTCGCGGTGCCCTGGCCCGCGGATGGGACTTGGGGCGCAGTCGCCAGCCGCTGGCGCCCGAACAAATTGAAGCTGCGCAGCGCACTCAGGAGCGGTTGATGCAAATGCTCAGCGAGTTGAGCCAGTGGATGCCCGAAATTTCCCCCGCCCGGACGACTCCTGGCCAGAAAAACGACGACGCGTTCATCGAGCGAATCGTCCGCGAGGTGATCGCTCAGCTCCAACAGTGACCGCCTGTTCGCCACCAGCCCGGAAACGCCGCGCGAAGCGGGCCGGGACGAGATGGGCGGGACGCCCGCTAGCGGACACCTACCAGCACGGCCGTAGCGTTGTCGCGACCGCATTCGGCCACTGCGGCGCGAACGATATGGGCCGCATGATTCCAGTCGGGGTCGTTCGATGGGGGATGCCGCACCATCTCCTCCAACGCGCGGTCCCACAGCCCTTCGATGACCCCGTCCGTGCATAACAAGAACTTGTCGCCAGGCTGGCATTGCACCATGCCGAACTGAGGCTTGAGGTATTGGTGTCCGGCCCCCAGCGCTTGGGACAACACATTCTTGCGAGGATGGTAGCGCGCCTCCCGCTCATTGATCTTCCCCTGTCGTCGCAACCATCCCACATGGGTATGGTCCATCGTCAGTTGCTCCATGGCCCCCTCGGCCGGGACATAGTACAGACGGCTATCACCGACATGACCGAAGAAGACGCGGCCTCGCCGGAACCAGGCCAACGTCAACGTAGCCCCCATGTTCCGGCATGCGGGATCGTAACGTCCCAGTTCGAGCATGTCGTGGTGAATGCGTGCAAACAGCTCGCCCAGAATGGTAGAACTGTAGGCAGCGAATTGGAGATCCGACAGGAAGAACTTTCCCGGCAACAGCGAAGTTATCCTGGAAATCGCGATACGACTGGCAAATTCCCCCGAGCGCTCTCCCCCCATACCGTCTGAAACGGCGAAGATGAAATCCGCATCCTCGACGTGGCTCTCACCCGTCTTGCCCAAGTAACGGATACCGTGCTTGTCCAACAGCATGGCCAGAAACGCATCTTCGTTGTTTGGTCTAACCTTGCCGCGGTCGGTACAGCCGCTCCACTGGATGTAGTGGATCGGGGTCGCATCCGGGGCGGCCACTTCGTCTTGTTCCAGATCTTCTGCATCGGGATCGAGGATCTCCGCGAATTCGAAATCGATGATGCAGAATTGCCCGTCACTGGGGCGATAGGTGATGTTGCGCGGATACGGGTCATCGTGGCGCACGCCGTACCGCTCCAACTCCTCAAACAACTGCTGTGATTTCTCGTCGGAGATGTGCTGGACGATCGAGCCGCAATTCGTGGTGACGATCTTCAGCGTTTGCGGATCGTATTCCAGCAACCGTGGCACGAACGGGCAATTACGGCGTTCGAGGTACTTCAGAACCCGGACTTCATTGGCGAATCGCTTTTCCGCATCGGGACCGCGGAATGTCTTGTGCACCCGGCCATCAAAGCCGATCCGCACCACCGCCCGCTGTGTGTTTTTCGCTTCGTGCATGACTCCCAGGCCTCGATCACCCAATGCGTTATCGCCCGGTTCCCTCAATCGGCACGCCACACCGCTCGGCGGATCCGGTCCCAGGGATCAGCGGGCCGAAAGAATGGCCGCATTTGCAGT
>RFIQ01000266.1 GCA_003695565.1 Planctomycetota bacterium
AAAACACGCCGGGTCTCGTCGTGCTACCATGGTGACCAGGACGCCTGCCCGTCGGCATGCGCGGATGGCCTCCTTAGCGCCCGAGCGGAGGGGATCGATCATGGCCACGAATCCCAGAAATTCCAGGTCCTCGGGCGGTGGTGGAGCCTGTTGGCTGGAAATCGAGTGGGGTAGGATCCGCTGGGCCAGAGCGAGCACGCGATAGCCTTGCTCGGCCAATTGGCGGGCGGATTCCTCAAGCGACGCTCGATCCCAAACCTCTCCGCCCGCGGCGCGAGCGCACATGGCCAGCACCCGTTCGGGAGCGCCCTTGACCAATTGCAACGTTTGGCCACCCAGGTCGTGGTAGGTCGCAGAGTATTGGTATTCGGGCGCGAACGGAATCGCGTTGACCAGGGGGAAGGAGTCGAGCAATGCCTCGCGGACCATTCCTAGCTTGTGCCCGAAGGACAACTCTTGTCGGTGGCGATGAGGGTGCAACTGCCGAGTCCTTCGAGGGCTGCCAACCTGCGGACGATTACTCCGCGTCTTGCCATGCGAGCCGTGGCCTCAATCGTCCTTGCTGACCCACTCGGTGTCCGGGGGCAGTTCGGGGTCGACCGGGTTGCCAACATCCTTGCGGCCGCTGCCTTCTAAACGCGAGATGGCTCGGACGGTCATGTCGTGGTCGACCAGGATCTGGCAACTCAATCGAACGCCGGTAAGCCCTCGCGCCTTCAGGCATTCCTTTTCTGCCTTGGTCATCTTGTCCGGTTCCCCCTCGATGAACTCGACGCGGCAAGTGGTGCAACGGGCGTGGCCGCCACAAGCGTGCAATTGGTCGATGCCAGCATCTTCCTCCAGAGCCAGCACCAGACGCTTTCCGGCAGGAACCTCAAACGTGCCCACTCCTTCAACGGTCAGTTTCGGCATGATCGATTCGCCTCGTATGAAAAGAGTTTGCAAGAACTGAGAATCTGATACAGTCCGCTCTCGACGCGGCGCACGGGGCGCGGCGGCCGGTTCGTACGATGAGCATCTATTCTCCCCATCGCACCTGGCCCCGCAAGAACGGCTGATGTGCGCAGCAAGGGGTCTGTTCACCTGCTGGCTGGCAAGTCATGGTGGGATGCATGCCGTCGGCGGGAGTGCTCGGATTTCCAAGGAATGCGGGAGTGGCGCGCTCCGTGGCTCTACGAAATCGGTCCACCATCCTATAATCTCGCTTTGGCAATCCCCTACCGCTTGGTTGCGTGAGAAGTGCGAGCATGGCTGGAAACACGTTCGGAAAGATGTTTTGTGTCACCACCTTCGGAGAAAGCCATGGGCCTGCCCTGGGCTGCATCGTCGACGGATGCCCTCCCGGGTTGGAGCTGTGCGAGCAGGACATCCAGGTCGACCTCGATCGCCGCCGTCCCGGCCAATCGCGCTTTACGACCCAACGCAAGGAGCCCGACCAGGTTCGCATCCTGTCCGGACTCTTTGAGGGTCGGACGACGGGAACGCCGATCGGTCTGCTGATCGAAAACACAGACCAGCGGTCCAAGGACTACTCCAATATCAAGGATCTGTACCGGCCCGCCCATGCTGATTACACCTACGATCGCAAGTACGGTTTTCGGGATTATCGTGGTGGTGGCCGAGCCTCGGCTCGGGAGACGGCGATGCGGGTCGCCGCCGGGGCGATCGCCAAGAAGTACCTGGCCGAGCGGTACGGTGTTCGCATCCGCGGATACATGTCCCAGTTGGGGCCGCTGCGCATCGGGCGCGTGGATTGGGACGCCATCGACACCAATCCTTTTTTCTGCCCCGACCCCGAATTGGTACCCGAGCTGGAATCGTTCATGCAACAATTGGTAAAGGAGGGGGATTCCATCGGGGCCAAGGTCACCGTGGTCGCCCAAGGGGTACCGCCGGGGTGGGGCGAGCCGGTATTCGATAAGCTGGACGCAGAAATCGCCCACGCGCTGATGGGGATCAACGCGGTCAAAGCGGTCGAGATCGGAGATGGCGTGGCGGTCGTCGAGCAACGCGGGACGCAACACCGCGATGAAATCACCCCCCAGGGGTTTCTGTCCAACCATGCGGGCGGCACGCTGGGCGGCATCTCCAGCGGTCAGGACATTGTGGCTCACCTGGCACTCAAACCCACCTCCAGCCTGCGGCTGCCAGGCCGCACCATCGACCGCCACGGCTCTGCGGCCGAGGTCGTAACCAAGGGCCGACACGATCCATGCGTGGGGATTCGTGCAGTGCCCATCGCCGAAGCCATGCTCGCCCTGGTGCTAATGGACCATTGTTTGCGCCACCGCGCTCAGAACGCGGACGTTCTGGCTCAGCAAGCCAACGGCAGCCACCCACGCTGATCCGATGCAACGACCGATCGCCCGACTTGAGACAGGGGCCGGTTGGCAGCCCCTGGACTAACGCCCCTCCTGCGGTGGCACGTCAACCTCCCAAACCCACGCGGGACTCCCCTCCGTGGTCAACAGTAGACCGGTGGCCGCACGATTGAAACAGATCGCTTCTCCCTGTCGGCGAGGTGGCAGGGCGATGATTTGCAGGTCTCCGCCGTTGCTGCTCCACGGTGCGTCACCGCGGCGCTGAAGGATGCACGCTGGGCCGTACGTGCCGAGCACCAGGCGGCTGCCATCGGGGGAAATATCTGCGGCAGTAACCAAAGGAAGCGCTAAGGTGGTCAGCAGCCGCGCTTCCACGACCTCCGAACCATCGTCTCGGTCCGCTGCCGGCACGGTCCACAAACGGCATCGAAACCGCTCCTTGGATGCCAACAGAAAGGCGTCGCGCCGCGGATCGTAAGCCAGGGATTCGCAGTCGCATGCCCCGGTCGGATACCGAATTCGCAGCTCTCGGACCACCGCAACGCTTCGCGTCACGGGATGCGCTTCACCGGGACGGCAATCGATGTCGGGCTCTTCGATGACGTACACGACCACCACCGATCGCTTGGCCTGGTTGTCCCCCACATCTGCGATCGCCAGATAGTCTTTACCCTCGCGGTGGAATCGACACATGTCTTCCCAGTCCACCGCGGCCGCGCCGCGCAGGTGAACCGTCGCCAACAGGCGGCCCGTGCGATCGAAGCCATACAAACGGGGATCGTCTCCCGAGTCATTGTGCGACCATAAG